>CANGBE010000015.1 GCA_947451875.1 Sphingomonadaceae bacterium
CCCGCTCTATGTCGGCGACCCCGGCGTCGGCAAGACGGCTATTGCCGAGGGTCTGGCGCGCAAAATCGTTGAAGGCGACGTGCCCGAGGTGTTAAATCCAGCGGTGATCTATTCGCTCGATATGGGCGCGCTGCTGGCCGGCACCCGCTATCGTGGCGATTTCGAAGAACGGCTCAAGCAGGTGGTAACCGAGCTGGAAAAGATGCCCGACGCGATCCTGTTCATCGATGAGATTCATACAGTCATCGGAGCTGGCGCGACCAGTGGTGGGGCGATGGATGCCTCGAACCTGCTCAAGCCCGCGCTGTCCGGCGGCACGATCCGCTGCATCGGCTCGACCACTTACAAGGAATTCCGCAACCACTTCGAAAAGGACCGCGCCCTGCTCCGCCGGTTCCAGAAGATCGATGTCAACGAGCCAACGATCCCCGATACGATCAAGATCCTGAAAGGACTGCGCTCGGTTTTCGAAGACCACCACAAGGTCCGCTACACGCCCGACGCGATCAAGACGGCAGTAGAGTTGTCGGCCCGCTACATCAATGACCGCAAGCTTCCCGACAAGGCGATCGATGTGATCGACGAAGTGGGCGCGATGCAGATGCTGTTGCCACCCAGCCGCCGCAAGAAGACGATCACTGCGCGCGAGATAGAACAGGTGATTGCGACGATGGCGCGCATCCCGCCCAAATCGGTCTCGTCTGACGACAAGAAGGTGCTCGAACACCTTGATCGCGATCTGAAGCGCGTCGTTTTCGGGCAGGACAAGGCGATCTCGGTGCTTTCCACCGCGATGAAGCTGAGCCGTGCGGGCCTGCGTGATCCCGACAAGCCAATCGGCTCATTCCTGTTCTCCGGCCCGACCGGCGTCGGCAAGACCGAAGTTGCACGCCAGCTGTCCGACATCATGGGCATCCCGCTGGTGCGCTTTGACATGTCAGAATACATGGAGCGCCACTCGGTAAGCCGCCTGATCGGCGCACCTCCGGGCTATGTCGGCTTTGATCAGGGCGGTCTGCTGACCGATGCCATCGACCAACAGCCGCACTGCGTCCTGCTGCTCGATGAAATCGAAAAGGCCCACCCCGATCTGTTCAATATCCTGCTGCAGGTGATGGATAACGGGCGACTGACCGATCACCACGGCAAGACAGTGGACTTCCGCAATGTCGTGCTGATCATGACCACCAATGCCGGGGCCAGCGACATGGCCAAGCAGGGCATCGGCTTTGGCGACGTATCCAAGGCGGATGCCGGCGACGAGGCGGTCAAGAAGATGTTCAGCCCCGAATTCCGCAACCGGCTCGATGCGATTGTGCCATTCGATTACCTGCTGACAGAGGTGATCAGCCGAGTGGTCGACAAGTTCATCCTCCAGCTTGAACTGCAGCTGGCGGACCAGAACGTCCATATCCAGTTCGACGGCGAATCACGACTGTGGCTGGGCAAGCGCGGCTATGACAAGCTCTATGGCGCAAGGCCAATGGCCCGCCTGATCCAGGAGAAGGTCAAACAGCCGCTCGCCGAGGAACTGCTGTTTGGCAAGCTGGCCCATGGCGGCGAAGTTCAGGTTTCGGTGAAGGAAGACGCGCTGAACTTTGAACTGACCCCGGCACCGCCGAAGCTGGTAAAGCGCAAGGAACCGAAGGCCGAACCGAAGGGTAAAGCCAAGCCGCAGAAGGCGAAGGATTGAGCTGAGGGCGAATTGATCCTGATCGATTGACCAGCATCAATTCGTCTTGCAGCCCGGCCTCCTAAGGTGATCCTGTCACCATTCGCCTGTTCGCCGGAGGCCGCGCCTTGGATGCTTTTGAGAAACCTGCGCCCACCACGCCTTATGAACGGCTGGGCGGCTTGCCTATGCTCGAGGCGATTTCGAACCACTTTTACGATCTGATGGAGCAGGACCCAGCCTATGCCGAGCTGCGCGCCATGCACGCCCCCGATCTCACCCGGATGCGCAGTGCGCTGGCGCAGTTCCTGATGGGCTGGTCTGGCGGCCCGCGTGACTGGTTCGAGGCCAATCCCGGGCGCTGCATGATGTCGGTGCATAAACCTTATGTCATCGGCCACGGTGTCGCCGGCCAATGGTCCGAAGCCATCGGCCGGGCCATCAATGCCGAGCTGGGTGAGAGCGATCCGCCACTCGCCAAGGAAATGACCCGGGTTCTGCAGCAACTGGCACTGGGCATGGGCCGCGACGGATAAACTTGCGGCCTGCCCCTGTGAGGGCCTAGCCTGAAGTCATGAAGCCAAAACTGCTAACCACTATCCGGGATTACTCGCTTTCTCAGTTCCGGGGCGACGCGCTCGCAGGGATCACCGTTGCGCTGGTGGCAATCCCGCTCAGCCTCGCCATCGCTATTGCTTCGGGCGCCAGCCCCGCCACTGGGCTGATCACCGCGATTGTCGGCGGCTTCATGATATCGCTGCTCGGCGGCAGCCGGGTACAGATCGGCGGGCCGACGGGGGCGTTCATTGTCGTGGTCTACGGCGTGATCGCGCGCCACGGCTATGAGGGACTGGTGTTGGCAACGCTGATGGCGGGCGCGATCCTAGTGCTGGCCGGGCTTCTCAAAGCGGGAAATCTGATCGAACTGGTTCCCGAGCCGGTGGTAAACGGCTTCACCATCGGCATCGCGGTGATCATCGGATCGAGCCAGTTCAAGGACTTCCTCGGGCTGAAAACGGCGAGTCTGCCCGCGGATTTTCTGCCGAAGATGGAGGTCTTGTGGGCAGCACGAGGCAGCCTTGACTGGCTGGCGCTCGGCACCGGGCTTGCCGCCCTGCTTCTCATTCTGGTTCTGCGCCGGGCTTTTCCCAAGTGGCCCGGACTGATCTTCGCCATGGCGGCGATTTCGGGAGCCGTGGCACTGCTGCATCTGCCGGTCGATACCATTGGATCACGCTATGGCGCGCTGTCTGGCGGACTACCGATGCCTCACTTGCCAGAGATAACCTTGGCCAAGATGCGCGAACTTCTTCCATCGGCGCTGGTGATCGCGTTCCTCGCGGCAATCGAATCGCTGCTTTCCGCCATGGTTGCCGACCGGATGATCTCTGGCAGCCACCGGCCCAATGCTGAAGTCATGGCGCAAGGCTGGGCCAATATCAGCTCTGCGCTGTTCGGGGGACTGCCCGCCACTGGCGCTATCGCCCGCACCGCAACAAATGTTCGCGCAGGCGGGCAAACGCCAGTGGCCGGGCTGGTCCATGCCGCCGCGATCCTGATCATCATGTTGGTGGCGGCACCTCTTGCTGGATTCCTCGCAATGCCGGCGCTCGCTGCGATCCTGCTTACTACAGCATGGAACATGAGCGAGCCGCACAAATGGCCACAATACTGGGCCGCGCCAATCAGCGACCGGATTCTGCTGTTGCTGACCTGCACGCTCACCGTGCTGGCCGACCTGACCACGGCCATCGGCGTTGGAGTGGCCCTCGGTCTGGCAATGAGGCTGCGCGAAAAGGGTATCGAATCGCTGCCATGGTCGGGTCGGGACCTCTGACACGCCTTGCACCGCGAAACGCCACCGATTAGCGGCGGGCGATGCAACACTCACTTTTCATCGCCATCCTCGTCACCGCTTTCACAGCGGCAACCCCTGCTTTTGCCGCCGATGAGGAGATCCAGGTCTACATGGACGAGATCAACCCGGCAGGGAAAGTCGGCCTAGACGTGCATGTGAACTATGTCGCCGATGGTAATGGGTCATTGGCCTACGTCGGAGCAGAATCGCCGCTCCACCGCTGGCGGATCACGCCAGAGTTTTCACTGGGGCTCGGCGGGGGGTTTGAGCTGGGTGCCTATCTTCCGGTGGCAACGATTGCTCGCGATGGTTCAGCGCGGGCGCTGGGCGCCAAGGCGCGTTTGAAGTGGTTGGCACCGCACAGGGAAACCGGGTTCTTCTGGGGCGTGAACTGGGAGCTGGGCCGCGTTGCCCGCCGGCTCGACGAGAACCCTTGGAACAGCGAATTGAAATTCATCGCCGGTTGGCACGACGACAAGTGGACGCTCGCGGCCAATGGCAATCTGGGATTCAAGGTTTCAGGGCCAGTACCTGCACCCGCGACCTTCGAGATCGCCACCAAGATCGGCTACAAGGTGACTCCTGGCCTGACGCTGGGGATGGAAAGTTATAACGAGCTGGGCGAGCTGCGCGGGTTCGGGCCGCTTTCGCAGACCGAGCACACGACCTATCTCACCGCTGATTTCGCTGTTGGCGGCTTCGATGTGAATGCCGGAATCGGCAAAGGCTATGGCAGCAACGCAGATAGCACGGTATTGAAGTTCGTAGTCGGCGTGCCGCTGGGTAACTAACCCAAAACACGAAACATTTTTTCACGAGAAGTTGCGCCGCGCAACATTTCGATCCGGCTTGGGGCTAGGCCAAGCGCCCCGGCCAAAAGATCGCGCACTGCGTCATTGGCCTTGCCGTCCTCCGGTTTGGCGCGAACTTTAGCGAGCAGGCGACCGCCTTCGATAGTAAGCGCTTCCTGCTTCGCCCCAGGGGTGACGCGGACGCCCAGCCGTCCTTCGGCATCGACCAGCGCACGAACGGCATCGGGCTGTGGCTGATCGACCTTAGGACGGGCCAAGACTTCGCCTATTCCTGCGCGGCGCGGTGGCACCGGGCGTTCAGGACATAGCCCTGCACGCCTATCTGCATTTCAGCCAGTTGCGCATCATTGAGATCGCGCATGAAAGCCGCAGGTCTGCCGCCCCACAGCTGGCGCGACGGAATGCGCTTGCCCGATGTCAGCATGGCCCCAGCCGCAAGCATCGCATCTGATTCAAGGTGACAGCCATCCATGGTAATTGACCCGATGCCAACGAAGCTGCGATCTTCAAGTACAGTTCCGTGCACCATCACCATATGGCCAAGCAGCACGTCATCGCCAATTATCGTGGGTAAGCCCCTGGGCCGCTTGGGGCTGGGGCTGTCACAATGGACGACCGATCCATCCTGAATATTGGACCGCGCACCAATGACGATCCGGTTGGCATCACCGCGGATCACACAGTTATACCAGATGGAAGAATCGGGCCCGATCTCGACATCGCCGATGATTCGGCAACCGGGGGCAACCCATGCGCTGTCATGGATGCGGGGGAACTTGCCATTGAACGAGGCAAGGGTAACTCCGGGAGGCGAGGCTTTCATTGCGAGATCCTGATCAGGTTTTTCCAACGCACATAGGGCAGGATCGAGGCGTGGTCATCAGTCCATAGTCGCTTTGCCGGAGCAATGGGCGTTCGCCATGGTGACGCCGGGGCAAGGCGCCCAAGCGCTTGCAGCTGCGTGGGATCGCGCGTGATCATCACCCACAGGCTGGCAGAAAGCTCCACATCACCCGCCGGGTTATCGTCGCGCAGGGCCATGGTAAGCCCATGCTTGGCACTCGCGGCGGCGAGAACCGGTTCGAGATCGATAAAGCGGTTAGAAATGTGCACCAGCAAGACGCCGCGCGGTGACAGCACCTTGAGATATGTCTCGAGCGCCTCATCCGTCATCAGATGGAGCGGGATTGAATCAGAGGAAAAGGCGTCGATCGCCAAAAGGTCAAGACTCGCCGGGGCGGCCTTGGCCAATTCCAGCCGGGCATCGCCGATCACTATCCGGGCCTGTGGCGCGCAATCGTGAACGAAGGTGAAAGTGCCATTGCGCGAGAATTTCAGCACTGCCGGATCAATCTCGAAAATCTGCCAGTCTTCGCCCGGCTGATTGAAGCAAGCCAGCGTTCCAGTGCCAAGCCCAACTACGCCAACGCGGGGATGCGCGCCAAACAGATCTTTGGCGTGGGTAAAGACCAGCCCGGCCCCCGATCCCGGCCCATAATAGCTGAGCGGCATATCGCGCAGTTTGGGATCGAGCGATTGCTCCCCGTGCAAGGTGGAGCCGTGTGTCAGCGTCCGAATGCGGGAATCTTCATAGGTGCGAACGGTATAGATGCCGAAATAGCTGCGGCTGCGCAGGCCCTGCCAGCTATCTTTGATCGTCTGGAAGCCGCCTTGCGCAACCATGGTCATCAACAGCACGCCCAGAACCAGCCAGCGTGGGCGGACCAACAGCAGTCCGCAGAACGCCAGAACGGCCGTAGCCGACCAACGATAGACCTGTGAATCCTCGGCATAAGCAAAGTGCGAGATTTTCCAAGCTAGCAGCGCGGCGCAGATCAGTAAGGTACCCATGCCGATCTTCGCCATCTCAGAATCGAGTCCTGGCAGTTTGCGCCAATCTGGCAAAGACCTGCGCGGCAGCAAGGACGCAGCTGCAAGGACAAGGGTTGGATGCTCCCAAGACCAGTCAAACACCAAAGGCGCGATGAGTGCAGTGAACAGCCCGCCCAGCGCTCCACCAGCCGACATAGTGAGATAGAAAAGTGTCAGGTTATCTGGCTCTGGCCGCAGATCATACATCCGCGCATGGAGTGCCACGCAAATGAAGAACAGCAGACCGACTGCGGCAAAGACCGACATCAAGCCATTAGAATGGTGGGCGTCCATCGCGAGTCCACCCGCAGATAGCACCACCAGCCAAGCCAGCGCCGAAACAGCGCGCGCCGGACCGCGCCGATCGGCAAAGGCGATAACGAAGCTCAGCAAGTAGAGCCCGAGCGGAATCACCCAGAGCAGCGGCATAGCCAGCAGATCGGTTGTCAGGTGGGTGGTTGTTGAAAGCATCAGCCCCGAAGGCACCGCCGCCAGCATCAGCCAGAGCCAGATGCGCCGCCGGGGGACTTTTGCCGCTGCTTGGGCTGGTTGCGTCGCTTGTTGCACCTGAGCATTGCGTCGCGCGAAGGCGCAGGCGGCAACCAGCAGAACCAGAAGGCCGTAACCTGCAGACCAGACCAGCGATTGCTGGCGCAGCGACAGCAGCGGCTCGGCCAGCAGGGGGTAGGCTATCAGGCCGCCAAAGCTGCCAAGGTTGGACGCGGAATAGAGCGCCCAGGGCTGTCCCGCCGCCGGATCAGCAGCATACCAGCGCTGCATCAGCGGTGCCTGCGCGGAGACCAGCAGGAAAACTGGGCCGATGCTGAGCATCAGCAGCAACGGGACCCACAGCACTTCCGCCCCGGCAGCTGGCGCGGGGAGGCCTACCAGCCCCACCGGCAAGGTCAGCGCGGCGAGCGCAAAGAGCGTGAGATGAACCCCGGCCTGCCGCCTCAATGTCAGGCGCGACAGGTAGTGGGCATAGGCATAGCCTGCCAGCAGCAGTGCCTGATAGACCAGCATCGCAGAGTTCCACACCGCCGGCGTACCGCCCAACCGGGGCAAGACCATTCGGGCGATCATCGGCTGGATGAGGAACAGCAGGAACGATCCTGTAAGGATCGTCAGCACGAACAGGGCGCGACGGGGCCTGCTCACCTTGCTTCCCAAGCGGCGCGTGGGAGCTCATAAGTGACGTGGCGCAGTAATGGCGATCCTTGCGCCAAACGCGGATGATCGAATTCAAGTTCCACCCGGTAGACCATGCCCAACCGCTCCATCACCGCACGGCTGCGTAAGTTACCCAGACTGGTAATAGCCCATAGGGATTCGGCCTCGCGATTTGCGAAGAACCAGTCCGTACAGCCTCGCGCGGCTTCGGTGATATAGCCCTGGCCCCAACAATCCGATGCCAGCCGCCAACCGATCTCCGGTTTGTCCACGATGGGGCCATCCCGCCCGCGAATGATACCGCACTTACCGATCAGGCGCCCATCCCCGCGCCGCTCAACCACCCAGAAAGTGTGGCCAAGTTCAGCCTCAAAGGCGCATTCGCGGGCCACGAGCGCGCGGGTTGCTTCCATATCCATGACCGGCCCCAGCGACGCCATGACAAGGGGATCGGCGCAGATCGCGGCGAAAGGCTCGATATCATCCTCACGCCAAGATCGCAGCACCAGCCTTTCGGTCTGGAGCCGGAAATCAGCCATTGAGCAGCCGCGCGGCGTGAGCCGCGTGATAGGTCAATACACCCGAACAACCAGCCCGCTTGAAGGCCATCAGCGTTTCCAGCACTAGCGGGTCACGCTCGCCTGCGCCAACCGCAACGGCGGCCTCGATCATGGCGTATTCGCCGCTCACCTGATAGGCGAAGACCGGCACTTCGAAGCGATCCTTCACGGCACGCACAATGTCGAGATAGGGCAGCCCGGGTTTAACCATCACACTGTCCGCTCCCTCGGCGATATCCATCGCCACTTCGCGCAGGGCCTCTTCGGAATTGGCCGGGTCCATCTGATAGGTCTTCTTGTCACCCTTGAGCAGGCCCGATGAACCAACGGCATCGCGGAACGGGCCATAGAAGGCCGAGGCGTATTTGGCGGCATAGGACATGATCTGGACATTGGCATGGCCCGCACCCTCCAGCGCCGCACGGATCACGCCGATGCGCCCGTCCATCATGTCTGACGGTGCGATAATATCCGCGCCGGCAGCTGCCTGATTGAGGCTCTGCCCGGTCAGCACTTCGACCGTGGCATCATTCAACACATAGCCCGCATCGTCGATCAGCCCGTCCTGTCCGTGGCTGGTATAGGGATCGAGCGCCACATCGGTCAGCACGCCGATGGAATCGCCGCAGGCATCGCGGATCGCCCGAATCGCGCGGCACATCAGGTTATCGGGATTCAACGCTTCGGTGCCGATAGGATCGCGCCGGTCACTCTGGGTGTTGGGGAACAGCGCGAGGCAGGGGATGCCCAGTGCCACGGCTTCCTTCGCCCGCGCGGCGATCAGATCAACCGACCAGCGCGATACACCCGGCAGAGAGCCGATTGGCTCCTCAACCCCTGCACCATCGGTGACGAACAGCGGCCAGATCAAATCGGCGGAGGTCAGCACCGTTTCGCGGTGCATGGCGCGGCTCCAGGCAGTGGTGCGCGGGCGGCGGAGACGAGTTGCGGGGTATGAAGGTGTGGTCATGGTGCGGCTGTCCTGCCGCAAAGTGACGCAACCTTCAATCGTTCAACGCAAAAGGGCATTGTTGCCACGGCCCATCGCGACATTGGTGATCGTCGCGGTGCCCATGCCGGTGCCGGGGCGGATCTTCTTGAGCTGCTCGAGCTTGGCCTTGAAAGCAGCGACCTGCGCGGGATCGATCTGTTGCACCGTGGTGGAGGTCATCGCCATGCGCGAACCCAGCGGGTTCACCGTGCGTCCGTGATCGTACATCTCATAGTGCAGATGCGGCCCGGTGGAGAGGCCGGTGGAGCCGACATAGCCGATTACCTGCCCGGCATTCACCCGCTCGCCATTAAAGACGGCGATCGAACTCATGTGACCATAGCCGGTGCCCAGCCCCATGCCGTGTTCCAGCCGCACGTAGTTGCCGTGGCCGCCATGACGTCCCGCAAAGGAAACTACACCGCTGGCACTGGCGCGGATCGGCGTTCCCCAGCCCGCGCCGATATCGACACCGGCATGCATGCGCGAATAACCGAGTATGGGGTGAAAACGCATGCCGAAGCTGGAAGTGATCCGCCCCCCCACCGGCATCATCAGCCCGCTGCTTTGGCTCGTGACGACTGGCCGGGTCAGGCCATCGGCAGCGAAGAATTCGTTGCTACTGCCCCAGCGCATCAGTTCTGCCACAGGGCTATCGCCGCGATCTAGGCCGGCATAGAGAACCTGGCCGACTTGGCCCTCACCATTCGCCGAGCGTTTGTAGCTGACGATCATGTCAAACTGATCGCCCGGCTGGATATCGCCCTCAAGGCTGAGATGGCCGTCAAGCGCCTGAAGATACTGCTGGATCGCCGCGAGTGGTGCCCCGGCGGCGCGTGCCGAGCGATAGAGGCTTGGTCCCACCTGTCCGCGGATGCGCAGCGGCGTGGTATCGATCGCAACAGCATGGGTCGAGACGGCAAAACCATCAGCGCTGCGGCTAAGCGTCAGGTTAGTGTCGAACTTGGCCCGAAGGTCCAGGCTTTCGAGCAGGCGGGGAGCGCCTTGCTCTGGCCGCACACCGAGCACGATATCGACGCGGGTTCCAGGAGCGATTTGGTCCAAATGCACCTGCGCGCCCACCAGCGATGCGGCCCGCGCAGCATCGTCACCTGATACCCCTGCACGCTGCAACAGGCGCATAAAGCTCTCGCCGCTGGCGACAAAAGCGCTCAGCGCCAGCCGCGGCCGCTCGGGCGCGGATCTCAGATTGGCGACTGATGCGCCCGCCGACATGCGCCTGCCGCTGTCACCGCCCAGAGCGAGCGGCATGATAAGCTGGCTGCGATATTCATCGCGGACACTCTCGTCCGCGCGCATTGATGGCGCAGCCTGAAGCTCGAAATTCGGCCACAGGGCCAGAGCCGTAATGGTGAGTGCAACAAAGGTGGCAAAGCCGCGTACCCAGCGCCGGCTGCCGATCTCTTCGGCAAGGTCTGGCGCCCAGTCGATCAGGTGCCATTCGATGGCTTTGAGGCGATCAAGCACGGATATGCGGGCCTGCGGCTCAATGGGCGACAGACAAGGTGCAGCCAGCCCGTCCCCCTCACAAGGCGACAGGTCGTGGCAGGGGCTGTCATCAGTTTGCGCCTCAAACATGGCGCTCTTCCTGCCCGATAAGGGTTAATCTTCACCTAAAGCGCGCGCGATTCAGGCATTTTAAGAAAAGTGTAAACGCACCCTTGCCGGACTTGCGGGGGGCTGTCACAACCATCCAGGCAATGGTCGCCCACAGTGCAATTTCAAAGCGTAACAGGTCAGACGGCAAGCTGATTGCCGTGCTGGGTCCGACCAATACCGGTAAGACTCACCTCGCTATTGAGCGCCTCTGCGGCCACTCCTCAGGCATGATCGGCTTTCCCCTGCGTTTGCTGGCACGTGAGGTTTATGACCGGGTCTGCGCGATGAAAGGCGAGCGCAATGTTGCGCTGATCACCGGTGAAGAGCGGATCGAGCCGCCCGATGCCCGCTGGCTGCTGTGCACGGTAGAGGCCATGCCGCTCGATCGCGATGTGGCCTTTGTTGCCATCGACGAAATCCAGCTCTGCTCTGATCGCGAACGCGGCCATATCTTTACCGACCGCCTACTCCACGCCCGTGGCCGCGAGGAGACCATGCTGCTGGGGTCGGCAACCATGCAGCCGATGGTCCGCGCCCTGCTGCCTGAGGCGGAGATTGTCGGCCGCCCACGTTTTTCAACGCTGAGCCATGCGGGCGCGAAAAAACTGTCACGCGTGCCGCCGCGCAGCGCCATCGTCGCCTTCAGCGCTGAGCAGGTCTATGCCGTGGCGGAGTTGCTGCGCCGGTTTCGCGGTGGGGCCGCCGTGGTGATGGGTGCGCTGAGCCCGCAAACGCGCAATGCCCAGGTGGCGATGTATCAATCGGGCGAGGTTGACTATCTTGTCGCCACCGATGCCATCGGCATGGGGCTTAACCTCGATCTCGATCATGTAGTCTTTGCCGGGCTTTCGAAGTTTGACGGACAGCGCCAGCGTAGGCTGACAACTTCGGAAATGGCGCAGATCGCTGGGCGCGCCGGCAGGCATCACCGTGATGGCACCTTCGGCACCCTTTCGGGAACGAAAGGGCACGATGCCGAACTCACGCCTGAAGAAATCTATGCCATCGAGGAGCACCGCTTTCAACCAGTGACCCGATTGTTCTGGCGGACAAGCGATCCGCGTCTCGATAGCCTCGACATGCTGATCGGCGATCTATCCGAACCGCCTAATTGCCCCGAGCTGGCACCCGCACCCGAAGCCATCGACCTTTCCGTCATGCGACGACTAGCAGAAGATCCCAACATTGCTGCGCAGGTGCGAGGGCGGGCTGCAGTAAAGCGGTTCCGCGAGGTTTGTATGCTGCCAGATTTCCGGAGCCAAGGGGCCGAAGTCCATTCCCGCTTTGTCGCACGGCTTTGGGAAGATCTGAGGCGTGGGGCGCTGCCAAGCGATTTCATCGCGGCACGCATTGCCGAGCTCGATAATCCCGCAGGTGACATAGACACCTTGCAGGGCCGCATCGCGGCTATCAGATCGTGGTCATATATCACCCAGCGGCCCGATTGGATGGTACAGCGCGATGAAATGGCCTCACGGGCGCGTGCAGCGGAGGCGCGGCTGTCCGACGCGTTGCATGCGCGGCTGAGCGAACGATTCGTCAATCGTCGGCTGTCGGTGTTGATGAAAGGGGCTGGTGCCGATTCGGCATTGCTGCCAGTAACCACGCGGGGAGATGATATCTTGGTTGACGGTGAATCCATCGGCAAGCTTGAGGGTTTTAGATTTACCGTCGATCCGGGGTCGACCCACGGTGATCGCAAGATGTTTTTCGCCGCGGCAGAGCGACACCTGCCGCAGCTCCTTGCCGAACGCGCCCGCCTGCTGGCCGATCAGATCGAGGCGGGAGTGGTGCAGCTTACGATGGATCGCGGCACCATTATGCTCGGGGATGAAAAGCTGGCGCATTTGGTTTCCGGTCGCTCGGTCCTGACCCCTACACTCAAGCTTGAAAAGGCCCTTGAAGCCATTCCTCAGAGCGAACGTAACCTGCTGTCCGAATGTCTGGATCAATGGCTAACATCACGACTTTCAGCGCTCGAGCCGCTGCAAAAACTGGATGAAGCCAGCCGAAACGAGACTGGCGGACCGGAACTGCGCGCCCTTTTAATCCAACTTGTTGAAGCCGGCGGCGTAATGGAGCGCTCTGGGTCTGGTTTTGAAAAGCTCAGCCACGAACAGCGCCTTGCCCTCTACCGGCTAGGCGCGAGAGTTGGGGTGATCGACATATTCGTCAAGGCGATCATTCGTCCTGCCGCACAGGAGCTTTGGCGCGAACTGGTCTGGCTGAAAGGCAAGCGCCTGCCGCCGGTTCCGGCCTCTATGCCACCAGTGATTCCATCGACGAGCGAGCTCGCTGGCAGCTATCGCCGTCTCGGTAAAGTGTCGATTCGTGTCGACGTCGCCGAAAAGCTACTGCACGAACTGCACGAAAAGCGCGCGCGGGCGAACCGGATGCGGTTCTTTTCCGATGACACCAAGGCGCGTACTCAGGGGCTGTTGCCCGAACGGCGCAGCGCCTTGTTCCGCCTTGCAGGGTTTCGCGAAAAGCCATCGCGCGCTTTGGCTGAAGGTGAGCTTGGGGCTCCAGTTGTTTCGCTTTGGCAATGGGCGCCGCACCTGCTCCCGTCTGCCAAAGCTGCGAAGTCAGCTACCAGGCCTGCGCGGGAACCAACGCGCTCAGACAGTGCCTTTGCCGTGCTCGCAGAACTGATCCCGCAAAAGGCAAGGTGAGGCGCGCCTTTCGATGATTCAACAACCTTATGCGGATTGACAAGCTCCTCTGGTTTCTGAGGTTTGCCAAGACGCGAGCCGTTGCTCAGGCTTGGATCGCAAATGGCCATGTCCGAATGGATGGCCGGCGTATCGAGCGTTCCCATGTAAAGGTTTCCGCGGGCAGCGTGCTGGTTTTGCCCCTGCCAAGTAGCGTGATAATCATCAAGATTGTGGCGCTGCCAGCGCGGCGTGGTCCGGCCAGTGAAGCACAATCATGCTATCGGGTGCTTGACGAGCGCCCTGCAATGCCGATAGCTGGAAACGAACCGGGGATTGATGCCCTGCAAATGGATAACCAAGGGGATATGCCACAATGACCTATGTCGTCACCGACGCCTGCATCAAGTGCAAGTATATGGACTGCGTCGAGGTCTGCCCAGTTGATTGCTTCTACGAAGGCGACAACATGCTGGTGATCAATCCCAGCGAGTGCATCGACTGCGGCGTGTGCGAGCCCGAGTGCCCGGCCGAAGCAATTCTGCCGGATACCGAGAGCGGGCTTGAACAGTGGCTTGAGCTGAACGCCAAGTATTCGGCCGAATGGCCGAATCTCACCACCAAGAAGGACTCGCCCGAAGATGCCGACGAGCACAAGGGTGAAGAGGGCAAGTTCGAAAAGTACTTCTCGGCTGAACCGGGCGAGGGTGACTGAACTTTTCGCCGCAATGCAGTAGAGGTTCCACTGACCTTAACCAACTGATTCAAGACAATTCCTGAACAGCCCGCCGTCGCCAGACGGCGGGCTGTTCGCAATTGCGACATGTGCCTCTGGCAATTTTGTTACAATGGTGCTATATAAGGCATTCGAAATGCCGGGCAGCCG
>CANGBE010000016.1 GCA_947451875.1 Sphingomonadaceae bacterium
CTGACCTGAGGGTTTCCACAGGAAAATTCCGGCACCACCCCTTGGACTGTCGAGCCGTGATGCCCCATGGTGGATGAATCATGTGGCAACTTTATCAATTCTCGCTGTGTCCCTTCAGTCGCAAGGTACGCCTTGTGCTGTCCGAGAAGGGCGTCGGCTACGAGTTGTGGCGCGAAAATCCATGGGAAGGTCGCGACGAATTTGTCCGGATGAACGCCGCCGCACGGGTGCCGGTGCTGCGCAACACCGAAGGCGGCAAGGATGATGTGCTCGTCGATAGCCGGGCGATCTGCGAATATTTCGAAGAAACCGTCGAGCGCAACCAGCTGATCAGCGGCAACGCCGCCTCGCGCGCCGAAATCCGTCGACTGGTCGCGCTGTTTGATGAAAACTTCTTCGGCGACGTTACCGGGCCGCTGCTGCACGAGCGGATGAAAAAGCGCATCGTCACTCGCCAGCCGCCCGATTCAAAGATGCTACGTGAGGCGATGAAGCTGGCGCATGAGCACCTCTATTACATCGACTATCTGATCGACAAACGCCCCTGGCTGGCCGGCGCGACGATGACGCTGGCCGATCTAGCCGCCGCCGCGCAGGTCTCCGTGGCGGACTACCTCGGCGGGCTCGACTGGACCGGCCACGAGCAAGCCAAGAGCTGGTATTCGGTAATCAAAAGCCGCCCCAGCTTCCGCCCCCTGCTCGCTGAGCGGCAGGACGGGATACAGCCGCCGGACCATTATGGCGATGTGGACGGGTAATGGGTCTGGACGCAGCTCATTGACTTTGCGTGATTACATCATAGTCATTGGGGTAGCTGTCGCCCTGCCAGCATGGTGCTATGCTGTTTTCAATCAATGGAGCGATCGGCCCGGGGCATTCAAACGTATGTTTGCCGGATGTGCAGTTTTCGGTGCTACAGTCTTGATTACAATGCTCGCAGCTTACCTTCTAGGGTGACGATTTGGATCACCTTAAGAAAGTAAACTAAGCCCGAACCTTATCCCCGAACCGCCCGTGGACGCGGTATTGCACCATCCAGCGCTCAAGGAAGAGCGACAGCGGGCGGGCCGAAATGCCGAGCGCCTTGAGCCCGGGCAGGCCGCTCGAAACGTTGCCGGCCTTGAGCAGCTTCCACTGGTCCGAAGTGATCGGCGCGAGCGGGAGCCAGCCGGTTAGCGCGGCAATCGCGCCGGAAACCGGATCGGGCAGATCGACGAACGCAGGCGAGCGGCCCGCTGCGTGCGCGATCATGCGGTTGAGTTCGCCCATGGTCAGCACGTCGGGTCCGACGAGCTCATAGGTCTTGCCGCCGTGCTTGGCGGGGTTGGCGAGCGCGGCAGTGAGAGCCGCGGCGGCATCGTCGACGAACACCGGTTGCAGCTTGGCCTCTGGCCCGAACACCGGAATGACCGGCAGCTTGGCGATGAGACCCGCGAACATGTTGATGAAATTATCGTCCGATCCGAACACGATCGAGGGGCGCAGCACGGTCGCGCCGGGGAAGGCTGCGAGCACAGCGGCCTCACCCTCTGCCTTGGTGCGGGCATAGTCGACTTCGCTGCCCGCATCGGCGCCATTGGCGGAAACGTGAACGAAGGCGCTGGCTCCGGCAGCCTTGGCCGCCTTGGCGAGGGCAGCCGGGCCGGTAACGTGCACCGCGTTCAGATCGCCCTTAAAGGCGCCGACAAGGTTTACCACGCCATCACAGCCCGCCACGAGCGCAGGCAGCACAGCTGTGTTGGTAATATCTGCACGCAGGAACTGGACTTGCCCCAGATTGCCGAGCGCCTTGATGCGATAGGCCTGCTTCGGATGGCGGCAGGCGATCCGCAGACGAGCTCCGCGCGCCAGCAGTTCTTGCGCCAAATGCGTGCCGAGAAATCCGCCGCCGCCCAACAGGACTACGAGCTTGCCCGAAAGTGATGTGCTGCTGTCTGCCATGGTGGTGAACCTGTGCTGGAAATTGCCAACCCGCCCTTTGCACAAGGCGGACATTCCAGCAACCAGCTCGATCAGGAATCGCGCGAGTTTTGCATTCGTTTCGGCGTCAGTGCAATCAAGGCAACCGCAGCAAAGACCGCCAGATAGGGATCAAGGTAAGATCGGTGCGAAGTCTGCGCCCAGAACAGGGCCGTCGTAGCGCAGAAGGTGACGGTATGGGCGTGAAGGAGCATATCTTCGCGCCAGACGCGTCGGCGCTGCCACATCCCAGCCAGCGCCAGCGCAAAGAATGGGACCCAACCTGCCGCATAAGCCAGGCTCCCCCGCAGTCCATGACGCGGGGTGGGTAGCGGCCCGAATGCCGCCCACAGCTTGCGGAAAGCGCCGCCGATGAACGCGGCGGGGTCAGCGGCAATGTTGTGGATGGCGCGGTTCCGGTACCAGTCACTGGTCGCCACTTCATCGCCGCCCAGTTTTGCCAGCTCCGAATTTTCCGCAGCGCTCAATGCGGCAAACACATTTGTCCGGCTCTCGTCGATGGTGCCCACCGGATAGACGGAGAAAGTCAGCGGATGGTTTCCGGCATAAAGCGATGCCCCACCCTCGGTGCCGAGGCCATAGGCACCGGTCACGCGGTGCGAATAGACAAGCCAAGGGGATAGCACTGCCAGCATGGCGGCACCGGCAATCAGAGCCGAAACAAGTCGGGCCTTACCGCGATAGGGAAAGCTGGCAATCCCCAGAGCGCAAAGCGCAAAGGGCAGCATCGTCGCCCGGGTCAGCAGCAGCAGGCCCAGCACGATGCCAGCCCCCAATGCCCGCATAGCGCCGCCTTTGTCCCGCAGCAGGATAAGCTGCCACGTGACCAGCGCCGCCATGAAGGCCTGCAGCCCGCTCTCCTGCAAGGACAGATCATGCCACGCTGCATAGGGCCACAGCGCATAGATTGCCGCCGCCAGCAGTCCCGCTGCATTCCCCGCCATCCGACGCGCGATCAGCCCGGCTAACAGCGCAGTGGCGCTCGAGGCCAACGCTTGTGCCAAGATCAAAGGCCATGGGCTAGCAACCCCACAGGTCGTGGCAGCGACGAGGTAGGAATAGAGCGGCACGCGAAAGGCCGTCGGCAGCCCGCCCGGAAAGGCATAACCGCTCCCGGCGCACAGGCTCTGGCCGAGGCTGGCATACTGGCCATAGCCGTCTATCCAATAGTTCTGCGTGCCGACAACCAAACGAATGCAAATTCGAAAGCCCAATGCGGCCACAAAAATAGCCGCCATCAAGAGTGCAAAACGACGTTCGGGCAGGCCTGCAATCATTTCGTGAAACTACCACCTCACCCCGTCGCGGCAACGCCTCATTACTTGTGCCCTGCTAACTTGCCATTCAGTCCTTCGCTCCTACATATGCTCTCAGGCCTGCAAAGGCTGCCAAAAGGACCTGTCCGCCCATGAACGATGATCAGCCCCCTCCGCCCAACCCCTGGCTCCGCAGCCTGATGGTATGGGGAGGTGTTTTTGTTGCCCTGTTGCTGGCTGTCTCGCTCTTCGCTCCGCGCGATTCTGCGGCTGGCAAGACGATGGCCTATTCGGATTTCCGTGGGCAGGTTGCCGCAGGAACCGTTGCCGAAGTACAGGTCAGCACAGACCAGATCACCGGCACGCTGAAAAATGGCGACAAGTTCACCACGGTTCCAGTTCCGGGCGACACCTCATTGACCCAGCTGATGACTGACAACAATGTCAAATTTGCTGGCCGTCCCAAGGAAGAAATGGGCTTATTGGCCTACTTGCTGATTCAGGCCCTGCCGTTCCTGCTGATCATGGGCATTGCGGTTTTCGCCCTGCGGCAGGTCCAGAAAGGCGGCGGCGCTGGCGGAGCGATGGGCTTTGGCAAGAGCAAGGCCAAATTGCTCACCGAGAAGCAGGGCCGGGTTACCTTCAATGATGTTGCAGGCATCGATGAAGCGCGCGAGGAACTGGAGGAAATCGTCGAATTCCTGAAAGATCCGGGCCGCTTCGCCAAGCTGGGCGGCAAGATCCCTAAGGGAGCGCTGCTGGTCGGCTCGCCGGGCACCGGCAAAACCCTGCTCGCCCGCGCCATCGCCGGTGAAGCAGGGGTGCCGTTCTTCACCATTTCGGGATCAGACTTCGTCGAGATGTTCGTTGGCGTCGGCGCCAGCCGCGTGCGCGACATGTTCGAATCAGCCAAAAAGAACGCCCCGTGCATCGTATTCATCGACGAAATCGATGCGGTCGGCCGCCATCGTGGCCACGGCCTTGGCAACAGTAATGACGAGCGCGAACAGACGCTCAACCAGTTGCTGGTCGAAATGGACGGGTTCGAAGCCAACGAAGGCATCATCATCATCGCCGCCACCAACCGGCCAGACGTGCTCGATCCGGCGCTGCTGCGTCCGGGCCGGTTTGACCGTCAGGTTGTCGTGCCGATCCCTGATATCGAGGGCCGCGAAAAGATCCTCGCTGTCCACATGAAGAAGGTGCCACTAGCTCCCGATGTCGGGTCGCGCACCATTGCGCGCGGCACACCGGGCTTCTCCGGTGCTGACCTTGCCAATCTGGTCAACGAAGCCGCCTTGCTGGCAGCACGGCGCAATAAGCGCCTGGTCGCCATGCAGGAGTTTGAAGACGCCAAGGACAAGGTCATGATGGGCGCGGAACGGCGTTCCATGGTCATGACCGAGGACGAGAAGAAAATGACTGCCTATCACGAGGCTGGCCATGCCATCGTCTCGGTGAACGAGGCAGCGTCTGATCCGATTCACAAGGCAACGATCATCCCGCGCGGCCGCGCGCTGGGCATGGTCATGCGCCTGCCCGAGCGTGACAACTATTCCTACCACCGCGACAAGATGCACGCGAACCTCTCGGTTTCGATGGGCGGCCGCGTGGCTGAAGAGCTGATCTTCGGGCACGACAAGGTGTCATCCGGCGCTTCGTCGGATATCCAGTACGCCACCTCGCTGGCCCGTTCGATGGTCACCAAATGGGGCATGTCGGAAAAGCTGGGGCCCCTGCAGTATGAAGATACGCAAGAGGGTTATCTCGGCATGGGTGGCACAGCACGGCTGTTTTCCTCTGACGAGACGAACAAGCTGATCGACAGCGAAATCCGCTGTCTGGTTGATGGCGCTCACGCCCGCGCAACAAAAATTCTGAAGGAACAGGAAGACAAGCTCCACGTCCTGGCTCTCGCACTACTGGAATATGAGACGCTGACTGGTGAGGAAATCACTGAGCTGATGGAAACCGGCACGCTCAACCGACCGGACAAGCCGTCTGGCGGCGTGATCGTGCCCCGGCCGGTGCGTGGATCGGCGGTGCCCAAGTCCGGCAAGAAGTTTGGCGGCGGCACGGCTCCGCAGGGCGCCTGAATTGCCTAGCCTGGCGCTGGTCCAGCCCTAGTGACTGGATAGCGCCAGCAAGGCGACTAGAAAAAAGATCAGCGCAAGGAACGCGTAGAACGAAAGCGCGAAGGTCCGCCACAGCGCCCCCCATCGGCTTAGAGAATAGGCGCTCTTCACCTGTCGGAAGATGTGGAATGGCGGGATGAACACCATGCCAGCCGCCAACATGGGCACGCCAATCGTTGATCCCAGCGTCAGCACTGAGACCAGCAGCATCATGAAGCACAGCGAATAAGTGACGAAGACCGTGTGGTCATAAAGCCCGAAGCGTCGGTTGAACGGGAACAACAACCAGACGAACGGCACCGAAATCGGGATCAGCAGCCAAGCGAATTTGTAGGCATTCGATTGCAGCTGATAGAGCGCAAGCTGGGGATTGTCGCGGGCGCGGGCGAGCATATCGTTGATCGCTGGAATGTCGCTGTAGATGCCCGGTTTGCCGTCTTTCGGTTTCTTCCCGGCCCCCTCCATGATGTTCTTGGTTGGATCTTTCAGCTGTTCCATCACCTGGATGCCGCTCTTGCGGCCTTCGATCTGGCCGTCGATTGCGTCGGTCGGCTTGCCTTCGCGCACGAGTTGCGAGCGCAGGCCTTCAAGCCTTCTGACCTCCGCCTGGTTCGCCTTAAGTCCCTTGATGTGCTTGCCGTTGACATCAACATCGGTGTTCCGCCCAAGCTCTGGTCCGAAGTTCTTGACCACAGCAAACATCAGGAAAACGCAGAACAGGAACAGCGCTATCGGTCAAACGTAACTCGCGCGGCGCCCGTCGATATATTCGCGGGTCATCCGGCCGGGGCGGAACGCCAGCTGCGGGATCGTACGCCAGACTTTGCCGTCAAGATGAAATACACCGTGCAGAAAATCGTGAAAAAACGCGCCCAGCGTGCGGTGAACATGCGCTGCCTGTCCGCAACTGTGGCAATGGCTGCCGATCAGCTTGCTGCCGCAGTTCAGACACGCGCTTTCATGGGTATGGCCATCGGCCTGTTCGCCATGATTCGGCTCTGCAGCGCGCGCGATCAGTGCCCCTTGCGCAATATCGCCGATAATTTCGCCGCTCATCCACCTGTCCTTTTACCCGCTCGCACACAATAGCTTGATTTGTTATGCCGCCAAGTGGTTCATGCCGGGGAAAGGCGTGATGGCTGATTGTCCGCACGGCCTGTCAGGAGATTTAAGTTGAAGCCGACTGCCTTTGCCGCTGCCATGATTGGCCTGACGTTTACTGCGCCCGCTGCGGCCGCCCCCGGAGACATGAATGTCGCCACTTTCCTAGCCAAGGCCAATGCACTCAAGGCCAAGGGACTGACAGCGCTGTTCTCGTCTGACATTGGCGTGTTGAAGTCGGAAGCCATGGCCGCCGGCCAAGCTTACAAGGCACGTCTGGCGCAGGAGCGAGCTAGCGGCAAACCCAGCAGCTGCCCGCCGCAGGGCACCAAGGTCGGCTCCGACCAGTTCCTGGCCCATCTGGAAAGCTATCCCGCAGCCTCTCGGCAGAGCACCAGCCTGAAGCAGGCCATCGCGGACATGTTCAGCAAACGCTATCCCTGCGGGAAATAGGACCTGCACGAAATCGGCACAAAGAAGCCCGCGGAACCGAAAGGCTCACGCGGGCTTTTTGTTCGGTTACGCGCTGAAATCAGCCGTCGTAGTCGCCGCCCAGCGAAGTGTTGCGGACCGGGGCTGCGGCAGTGATGCGCAGGGCTTCAGCCGACTGGCTGAGCGAACCGATGTCATCCACCTCGTCGTCGTCCTCTGGCAACACGCGCTGCAACGAGGTGACCAGCGTTTCGTTGAGCTGGGTTGGCACCACAGTTTGCTCAGCGATTTCGCGCAGGGCAACGACCGGGTTCTTGTCACGGTCACGATCAATCGTAAGCTCGGCGCCGCCTGAAATCTCACGAGCGCGCTGCGCCGCAAGCAGGACGAGGTCAAAGCGGTTGGGAACCTTGTCTACACAGTCTTCAACAGTAACGCGCGCCATAGGGCACTCCGACTAATACGAGAATCTCGGGAAGGCTGCTCAGCTAGGGCGTGCCCTGCCAAAAGTCAAGGAAATCACTTGCCCTTGCTCTTCGCCCTGCCATTATCCGGCAAAAGAGCGCTTGGGGAGATGATGATGCAGCAGGCAGGCGAATTTCGCCGCAACTGGCGGGTGCTTGCCGGAGCGATGATCGGCATAGCTTCGTCGTTATCCCTCAATTCCTACATCCTTTCCACCTTCCAGCCCTATTTTCTCAAGGAATTCGGCTGGACCAAGGCACAATGGGCCGGCCTCGCAACTGTGCAACTGTTGATGGTGATCGTGCTGCCGATCGTCGGGCGGATGTCTGATACCATCGGCGTCTGGCGTACCGCGCTGATCGGGGGGATCAGCTTCCCAGTGTTCCTCGTCGCGATTGCGATGATGGATGGTAATATCAACCACTACCTGCTGCTCTACATCGGCCAGACCCTCTTGGGCGCAACCGCAACCTCAACCGTGTTCGCCCGGGTGGTGGCGGAACGGTTTTCCAAGAATCGCGGCCTCGCGCTGGGCTTGTGTTCTGCGGGATCACCGCTGGTGGCATTTATCGGCAGCCCGCTGATCAGCGCCTTTGTCCGCGATCACGGGTTTCGGGCGGGCTATCTTACAGTGGCGCTTTTCTGCGGCATCTGCTCGGTGCTTATGCTGACGCTGCTCTATGGCGTGGAGGAAAAACGCACGCACCAGCGCCAGCGCCGCGCATGGTCCGATTACCGCGAGATTTTCGCCATGCCGGTGTTCTGGATTATGCTGCTGGCCACCTTCCTGATCAACCTGCCCTTCTCGCTGGCGACCGCCCAGCTTAAGCTGGTGGTATCCGAACAAGGCCTGCCCGATGCGACTGCCGCCCTGCTTGTTTCGGCATTTGCTCTGGCTTCGGTTGGCGGGCGCTTCCTGTTCGGCGTGATGGTAGATCGACTAAACCCGGCCCGCGTCGCGGCCTTTGGCTTTGGTCTGCCGGTGATCGGTCTGCTGCTTCTGTTCTCGCCTCTAGACACATTGCCGTGGGTGCTTACCGCGATGGTCATGATCGGCGTGTCCTTCGGCAGCGAGGCGGACGTGATCCCGTTCCTCGTCAACAGGCAGTTCGGCATTTTGCGGTTTGGCTCGATCTTCGGCCTGCTGATGGCCGCAACCGGCGGGGCCATGGGCATGGGCAATATCCTGCTGGCGGTAGTGCTGAAGGCCACAGGCAGCTTTGATGCCTACCTGCTTATCTGCGCTGCATCGGCCTGCGTTGGCAGTCTGCTGTTCCTGTTGCTCGGAACGAAGCGATTTATGCCTGTTCAGTCATCATAAACAGCGCCACGCATGTCGTCTGGCGCAAGGTCTGAGAAGCGGGTGATGCGCGCCTCGAAGCGCAGGCGCACGCGCCCGGTCGAGCCATGACGCTGCTTGGCAACGATCAGTTCGGCAAGGCCAGTTACCTGCTCCATCTTCTGCCGCCACGCTTCGTATTTGTCGTGCACATCCGACGGATCGTTCTCGGTCGGAAATTTCGGCTCGGTGTTGTTGACGTAATAGTCCTCACGGAAGACGAACCAGACCATATCGGCGTCCTGCTCGATCGAGCCCGATTCACGCAGGTCTGACAGCATTGGCTTCTTGTCTTCGCGCTGCTCCACCGCACGGCTGAGCTGCGAGAGAGCAATCACCGGAACCTGCAGTTCTTTGGCGAGCGTCTTAAGGCCGCGGCTGATTTCCGAGATTTCGTTCACCCGGTTGTCGTTGGCGCGCCCCGTGCCTTGCAACAGTTGCAGGTAGTCAACGACGATCAGACCGATGTTATGCTTGCGCTTCAGCCGCCGCGCCCGGGCGCGTAAGGCGGCGATGGTGAGCGCTGGCGTATCGGCCATATAGAGCGGCAGTTCGGCCAGCCGCTGGCTGGCGAAGGACAGCTGCTGGAAGTCATCGCGGCTGATCCGCCCGGTGCGCAGGCTCTCGCTGCTGATCCCAGCCTGCTCGGCCAGAATACGCGTGGCAAGCTGGTCGGCGCTCATTTCCAAGCTGAAGAAGGCGCAGGCCGCCCCGACCGAGGCCTTTTCATCGATACCGGTAGCCAAGTCGCTCTGCAGCCGGCTCGCCGCGTTGAAGGCGATGTTGGTGGCAAGCGAAGTCTTGCCCATGCCCGGGCGTCCGGCAAGGATGATCAAGTCGGAATCGTGCAGCCCGCCGATCTTTTCGTTCACTGAAGTGAGGCCGGTGGTCTTGCCCGCGATATGGCCGCCGGAATTCAGCGCCTTTTCGATCGCCATGATCGCGGTGCGCGTCGCCTCGCCAAAGTTCTGGGCCTGTTGCTGGGTGCTCGCGCCATCGGCGACGGCATAGAGCGCGGCCTCGGCTTCATTGATCTGTTCAAGCGGGGCGACGGATTCCGAAGTGTCCATCGCCTTTGTCACAAGCGTGCGGCCAACCGCGACCAGTTCGCGCAGCAAAGCCAGTTCATAAATCTGCTCGGCCAGCTCGCGCGGGGCCAGTAGGCCCTGCCCGTCAGCGGTCAGGCGTGCGAGATAGGCAACGCCGCCCAGCCCTTTCAGCGCCTCGTCAGCCTCGAAATACGGGCGCAGGGTAACCGGTGTGACCACTGCCTTGCGATCTAGCAAGCTCAGCACCCGCTCATAGATGCGCGCGTGGACCGGCTCGAAAAAGTGATCAGGGCGCAACGGCGTGTTCAGTTCCTCGATCACGCGGTTATCGATAAGCACCGCACCCAGATAGGCAGCTTCTGCCTCGATATTGGAGGGCAGCGCGCGGATCAGCGGTTCGGCGGATTCTGAGGTGCGGAGGGGGATTGCTTGTTCTGCCATGGATGGCGACAGATGCTCTGCTTGTTTGCTCTTCGCAATGGGGTCTGGCAGGGGAATGTTTCCACAGGGTGTGGATGATATTTCACCCTTGTCCTGCCCCTTGCCCCGCAATCTTGCATCTGCGAAACGGACTTCATGTCCGACCCGCGCATTTCCGAGATCAAGCTCGATGAGGCGACCATCCTGTGGCGCAACGCCGATATCGAGCAGGAGCGCCGGATCGCGATTTTCGATCTGATCGAGGAAAACACTTTCAAACCGGCGCGCGCCTTTGCCGCCGGGCACCAAGGGCCTTACAAACTGCGCCTTTCCGTGCACGAAGGGCGACTGCAGCTCGATATCTCGGATACCGGCGGTGACCTTTTAGAAACTCTGATCCTGGGTCTTGGCCGGTTTCGGCGCCCGATCCGCGAATATTTCGCCATTTGCGATTCGTATTATCAGGCAGTGCGCAAGGCCAGCGCCGCCGAAATTGAGACTATCGATACGGCCCGGCGCGGTGTTCACAACGAAGCGTCGGAAATGCTGCTGGAAAAGCTGGAAGGCAAAGTCGAAACCGACCATGCGACAGCAAGGAGACTCTTTACCCTGATCTGCGTCCTGCATATCAGAGGCTGAGAGAGGCGGATCGCAAATCAATGGCAAGGCGAAAACAGACAGGCCGATGGCGGCTGCGCCTTGCTGCAGTGGCGTTGTTGGCGATGCTCGCCGGCTTCGTACTGCTGTGGTGGCACCTGCGTGACTGGATGCCATCGCGGCAAGACTATTCGGTGCAGGGCGCCGAAGTCAGCGCCGCCGATGGCGCGATGGACTGGACCGCACTGAAAAGCATCGGTGCAGATTTTGTCTATCTCGATGCCTCAGCCAGCGCCTTTGCCCGCGACGATACCTTCGTCAAAAATCTTGAAGACGCACGCGCCGCCCACCTGCAGGTGGGTGCGGTGCATCTCTATGACCCCTGCCAACCGGCCGACAAACAGGCCGCCAATTTCGTCACCGTAGTGCCGCGCGATGCAAAGCTGCTGCCGCCTGCGGTCGATCTTGATCGGCTGGCTAACGATTGCCCATCACCCGTCAGCGATTCAGCGGTAACCAGTGAGTTGATGACGTTCGTCAATCAGGTGGAGAATCACGCCGGAAAGCCCGTCATCCTCAAACTGTCATCGCGGTTCGAGCAACGCTATCACATAGCTCATGCGATCAATCGCAAGTTGTGGCTTGTGCGGATGCGCTTTGAACCTGACTATGCCGGACGGCCGTGGATCCTGTGGACCGCGAACGATCGCCTGATGACCGACGCCGATGACATGCCGCTGCGCTGGGTTGTCGTGCAGCGATAGGAACCAAACCGATGGATAAAGACGCCCTTATTGCTGCAGCTAGGCACGCCGCCACCGCGGCCTATGCCCCCTACTCCAATTACCATGTCGGCGCGGCGCTGGCCTTTGCCGATGGCTCGATCGTGACCGGGTCCAATGTCGAGAACGCCAGCTACGGCTTGACGCTCTGCGCCGAGACTGTCGCTGTGGGCAAGGCCATGGCCGACGGCAAACGTGGTGGACTGCAAGCTGTCGCTGTAATAGGCGGCAAGGCGGGTTATGTTGGCGCGGGCGATCCGGTAACGCCGTGCGGTCGCTGCCGGCAGATGCTCAACGAAGTGGCGCAGTTAGGCAATACCGATCCACTGGTTTGGTGCGTGGGTGAGAGTGAAGTACTGGAACTCAGACTCTCAGAGTTGCTGCCGAGAGCCTTCGGTCCTGGCGCACTTGAATAGCCAGTGATTTCTCCGCATAATGAAACCCAGTCGTCGCATTAGTTGGCGCGGGAGGATGGCGTGACAGAGATCGCGGGCAAGGCAGCGGTTGTAACCGGCGGTGGATCGGGCATTGGTATGGGGCTGGCCAAAGAACTGGCGCGGCAGGGTGCTCGGGTCGCGGTGACCGATATTCAGACTGAAAAGGCCGAGGCGGTTGCCGCTGCGATCCGCGATGCGGGCGGAAAGGCTGTGGCGCTGCACTGCGACGTGTGTGAACGGGTTTCTATCAATGCCATGCGCGATGCGGCCACAACAGCGCTCGGCCCGGTACAACTAGTGTTCGCCAATGCCGGTGCGACGAGTTTCACCCACCTGAACGATATGTCGGACGAGGACGTTGACTGGATCATCCAGGTTAACCTGATGGGGGTGATGAATACCACCCGCGCTTTTCTGCCGGGTATGATCGCGGCGGGCGGCGGGCATATCTGCGCAACCGCATCGATGGCCGGACTGCTACCCGGCTGGATGCCAGTACACGTGCCCTATTCGGCGGCGAAAATGGGTATCATCGGCATGATGATGAACCTCGCTATCGAGATGAGGCCCCACAACGTGTTCACTACAAGTTATTGCCCCGGCGGAGTAGCGTCTGGGATGAAGGCCAACAACGGCGCCTACCGCCCTAAGAAGTTCGGGGGACCGGAGCCGGTGGCAGAAGTTCAGTTCGCCGGGGGTGACAAAACCCACGCTTCGATGGCATTCTACCGCCCCGATGACATTGCCCCGATTGTGCTGGGTGCCGTGAAGCGCAACCGGCCATTCGCGTTCGACCATGCTGAACAGCGCGCACTGTTTGCCCAAACCTATGCTTCGATTGTCGAGGCTTGCTATGATGATTTGGATGAATGGCAACGGGAATACGGGGTTCCCACAGGAAACCCCTATGGCGCTGATCTGCTTGACTAAGTGGCACTCTTTAGCCCTGCGTTAACCATTCAGCCCTAAGTCAAAGCCGCAAGTCCGGGATTCTGCCCGGCGATAGTCTTTGGAAACGCAGTTGGTGCAAGCGGCATGATCAGGACCAAGACAATCTTAATTGTCGGGGCCGGCGCGAGCCAAGAAATGCACATGCCTTCTGGCCCAGAGCTGCTTGATCGCACAGCGCAGGCCTATGATTTCTATCGCTTTGGCGGCGAGCAGATGACCAAGGATTCATCGATGCTCCTGCGCCACCTCGGCAAATTAGGTGAGCGTCCGGGCCACAGTCAGGAAAAGCTCTACGAAGCGACTGAGCGCCTGCGCATTTCAGCGCGGATGAGCAAGATGATCGACACGGTGATCGAGCAGAACGACGACAACCCGCTGGTGACGCTCTGCGGCAAGCTCGCTATCGCGCATTTCATCTGTCAGGCGGAGGCACGGTCGAACCTGCGCCCCGCCCCTCGAGTTCCCGGTGAATTGCCGTTGCAGGCTGGCGACTTCTGGCTGCTCGAACTCGGTAAGCTGATGACCACAGGGGTGCCCCGCAGCAAAGTGCACCAATGCTTTGAAAACCTATCAATCATATCATTCAACTATGATCGTTCAGTCGAGCACTTCCTGCCCTATGCCCTGATGACCGCCTACGGGATGACCTTGCTTGAGGCGCAACGCATCGTGTCCGAGCACCTGCGGATCGTCCACCCCTATGGCACCATTGGCCGTTTGCCGTGGCAGAAAGGTGAAGGCCCAGATGTTGCTTGGGGTGATGAAAACCCTTGGAACATGGGAAATCTTATAAACCAGATCCGGACGGCCAGTGAATTAATGCGCGATACCCTGAAAGACCGCAGCCGAGCGTAGTCCTGACGCGGGTAACCCTGCGTCAATATGCGCTCAAACCAGCCCCCTCTTGCTTCCACAGTGCTTAC
>CANGBE010000017.1 GCA_947451875.1 Sphingomonadaceae bacterium
CACGACCATGGCGAAAGATCCGATCATCTTCGCCATGGCCAATCCGGACCCCGAGATCACCCCGCCCGATGCCCTGGCCGTGCGCCCCGATGCGATTGTTGCCACCGGGCGCAGCGACTATCCCAATCAGGTCAACAACGTGTTGGGCTTCCCTTTCATTTTCCGCGGCGCGCTTGATGTGCGGGCAACTGCGATCAATGAGGAAATGAAGATCGCCGCTGCCAAGGCCATCGCCGCATTGGCACGTGAGCAGGTGGCCGAGGAAGTGGCCGCCGCTTATGGCAAAACCTGGCAGTTCGGCCGCGATTACATCATTCCCGCGCCGTTCGATCCGCGCCTGATGGAGGTCGTTTCCTCCGCCGTTGCCAAGGCAGCGATGGATTCGGGCGTGGCGCAAAAGCCCATCGAGGATTTCGACGCCTATCGCCACAGCTTGAAGGCCCGGCTCAACCCCACCACCTCGGTGCTCACGCAGGTCTATGAAACGGTCAAGGCCAACCCCAAGCGGGTGATCTTTGCCGAGGCCGAGCAAGACGTGGTGTTGCGCGCGGCTATACAGTTCCGCGATTTTGGCTATGGTACGCCGGTTCTCGTCGGGCGCGATGCGGCCGTGCGTGAAAAGCTGGTCGAGCTTGGCGTCAGCGATCCTGAATCTTACGAGATTCACAATTCGGCCAATTCCCCTCTGGTCGGTGGGATGGTTTCGTTCTTGTACGAGCGTCTGCAAAGGCGTGGGTTTCTGGAACGCGACGTCAAGCGCATGGTCAATCAGGATCGGAACGTCTTTGCCTCTGCCCTGCTGGCGATGGGTCACGGCGATGCGATGATTTCGGGCTTTACCCGCCCCTTCGGTCAGACCTTCCGAGAAGTACGGCAGGTGATCGATCCCAAGGGTGGCGGCGTGCCGTTTGGCGTTCACCTGATGATCGCCAAAAACTCGACCGTGTTCCTTGCCGACACAACGATCAACGAGCGCCCCTCGGCCGAGGATCTTGCCCATATCGCGATTGAAACCGCAGCGGTTGCCCGCCGTCTGGGCCATGAGCCGCGGGTGGCTTTCCTGTCTTATTCGACCTTCGGCAATCCGCCGGGCAAATGGCTCGACTCGATCCGCGAAGCTGTGGCCCTGCTCGATGAGCGCAAGGTCAATTTCGAATATGAGGGCGAAATGGCGCCCGACGCTGCTCTCAATCCCAAGGTTATGGCCAACTATCCGTTCTGCCGCCTTTCCGCGCCAGCCAATGTGCTGGTGATGCCCGGGCTGCAATCGGCCAATATCTCGGCCAAACTTCTGCGCGAGCTGGCGGGTAACGCCACGATTGGCCCTATGCTGATCGGCATGGAAAAGCCGGTGCAGATCGCCCCGATGACGGCTCTAGCTCCCGATATCCTGACTCTGGCAGTTCTGGCAGCCGGCGGCGTAGTCGGATGATCGGACGGACCGCCAGTCTGGCGCTGGCGGTTCTGCTGGTTTCGGGTTGCGCCCAAAAGAAGATTGCGGGGCCATTGCCCCCGTTGCCCGCGCCGCAGGCGAGCTATGCGCCCGAACTGGCTGGCAACCCTTGTTTGCCAGATGCAGCACCTGTGCTGATCAACTATGCCACCGATCGTGAGCAGGTGATAAAGACCGGCAAAAACGGAAAGCCGCAGCTGACCGACAAACTTGGCAACGCCCGCTTTTCCGGCAAGCGCGCCTTTGTGCAGGAAGCTGATTTCCGCCCGCGCAATGACCGGATTTCGTTCGGCCATGCGGTTGTCTGCGTCGGCCCAGATCACCAGAGCGGGGATGATAAAACAGTCAAGCTCGGCCTTGTCGGCGGCCCGTCTGCGCGGATCGATGGGCCTTGGTCGGATGGCACCCCAGGGGCCACCAGCGATACCTCAGCCGAATGGATCAACCGGCTAAGCGCCCAGTCATCCGCTGGTGGTGGCCGCGTGCTGATCTATGTCCACGGTTACAACAACACCTTTGAAGAGGCCCTGCTGCGCGCCGCGCGGTTGAAACACGACCTTGGCTTCACCGGGCCGGTGATTGCTTTCTCGTGGCCCTCTGCAGGTAAATCTACGGCCTTCCTCACCGACATTTCAAATGCCCATTTTGGCGAAGCGCACTTATACAAAGTGCTGACCCTGCTGCCTGCCGAAAGCAAAAACGTGGCGATCATCGCGCACAGTCTGGGCAATCAGGTCGTCTCGACCATGTTCGCAGCAACCAGTGCAAAGGCCGCTCCAGCATCAGGCCTTGGCCGTATCACCGAAGTGATCATGGCGGCACCCGCAGTGGACAATGACTACCTGCGCATAAGCTTGGGCAGGGCCATGACTGGAAATTACCCCACCGCCCGTTTCACCGTATATGCCTCACGCCGTGACCGGGCGATGGCAGCGGTCAGGTCCTATTCGGGATCGAGCAATGCTGGTGACGGTAGTGACCTGTTCTTCTTGCCGCCCATCCAGACAATCGACACCTCGGCGATTCGGAACGGCCTGATCGGCCACTCCTATTTCGTCGACAGCCCCGCTGTGCTGGCTGACATTAAGGCAATTATCGACAAACACGCATCGCCGGATTCACAGGCGCGCGGACTGTTGGTGAAAGAAGCCTGCGTCTGGACTTTTCCTGAGCCGGTGATTCCAGCGAAACCGGGTAAGCCGCAGGCTGCTCCGCCGCCGGTTCTTCCTCCGATTCCCTGCAAGTAAGCCTAACCCCAGGCGCGATAGACGCCGTAGGCAGAAGTAAGGGTCAGCACCACGCCGACAAGGATCAGCATCGTTTTGGCCGGGAAATGCTTTGCCGCCCAGGCCCCGATCGGCGCGGCCAGCAGGCCACCGATGATCAGGCCTAGTGTGGCTCCAGCCAGATCGGCAAAGCCAAGGCGGAAAATGAAAGTGGCGGAAACGGTGAGGGTAAGGAAGAACTCCACCGCATTCACTGTCCCCACCACCTTACGCGGATCAGCACCCTGGATCAGTAGGTTTGAGGTAACAACCGGTCCCCAGCCCCCGCCGCCAACGGCATCCAGAAATCCACCGAACAGTCCGAGCGGCGCGATCGCTTTGGCCTCGCGGATCTTTGGCGGATAGAGCACACCGCGCACCAGCAAGTATAGGCCGATGCCGGTCAGGTAGAGCAGCACGAAAGGCTTGACCACGGATGCATCAAGCGAGGTCAGCAGATAGGCTCCCAGAACGCCGCCGACCACGCCGGGAATGAGCAACCGAACGAACAACTTGCCGTCGATATTACGGTGGAACAGATGGCTGAGACCCGAGGTCGCCGTGGTGAAACACTCGACCACGTGGACGCGCTGCGAGGCCAGCGCCGGAGGAACGCCCATCACGCCAACCAGCAGTGTATTGCAGATAACGCCAAAGGCCATGCCCAGCGCGCCATCAACCAACTGCGCGGCAAAGCCTACCGCGACGAACGGCAAGATCACCTGAAAATCAAAGCCGCCCAAGTCCATCGTCCGAGTCTCCGCAGAATCTCGATTTTTTTAATAGACATTAAATAGGCGTCAACCACGCGCATTGCGATAGGCGTTTTTCTCCATCCACTGCGAAGTGGACGATTCCTGCGGCGAGCAGCTTCAGGCTGTTTTTGTGCGCACCATTCTGCCTGTTGGCACCTGCGCTTCCTGCACCAGCGCGGTTACGGTTTTTGAGCAAGGCACCGTATCGAGCGCGCTTAGCGAGAGCAGGTTGGCCTCGATAGACTCCAAATCATAAAGGTAGTTCACCATGACCCCATGCGATTGCTTCAGGCCCTTGGGCGAAGGATCGCCGCCTGCGTGCACCGCCTCAAGCCGCGCACCGTTGCCAAGGTGGAATTTTGCCACCCCATCTAGCGGTCCGCCGCGATCTGCCCGAGCGGTAACCAGGTAGCGCGCTGCCTCTGCCCGCAAGCGGTGGGGATCGCGCTCGCCAGCGCTTGGCTGCTTCTCTAACCAGCGGGCGAAGCCGGGCACCGGAGAAAGCGTGGCAAAGTTGCTGAGCTGCGGCAGTTCGCTCTGCAGCAGTCCGGCCACCTGCTTGATCAGGTAATTGCCGAAAGGCACGCCGCGCAACCCTTGCTGGCAGTTCGAGATCGAATAGAAGATCGCGTGGCTGGCCTTGCGCGGATCGAGAATAGTGCGGCCCTCGTCCAAAATCGCGCCGATGGCCTGCGGCAAAGATTGGGTGAGCGCCACTTCGACAAAGATCAGCGGATCATCAGGCATCTGCGGATGGAAGAAGGCATAGCAGCGCCGGTCTGCCGGTTCGACCCGGGCGCGCAGATCGTCCCAGCTGTCGATCGAATGGACAGCCTCGTAACGAATCACCCGTTCCAGCACGGTGGCGGGCGTATCCCAGTCGATCCGCCGCAGTTCCAGAAAACCGGCATTGAACCAGCCGGCAAAAACATATTCGAAATCGGCATCAAGCGCGGCTGCAGCGCGATCGAGCTTGCCCGAGCTCAGCAGATCAGCCCGCATATGGATCAGGCGCCGGGTGCCGCCGGGCGCGAGGTTGAGCGTGCGGATAAGCTTCTGACAGCGCGATTCGGCCGCCTTGTGCAGCGCCTTAGCCGTGTTCTCATCGGGGCTGGCCTGCCATCCGGCGATTGCCTTGGTGATCGCCTCGCCATCGCGCGGGAAGCGGGCGCGGACCTCAGTCAAGAAGGCCATCCGCTCGACCATCGAACTGGCCTCATAGAGATCGAAAAAGGCCGAAGCGAGCGAAGCTCCCGATGCCTTGCCGCCAAATGACAGCAGCGATTCGGCGAGATCTATCAACTGGGCTGGCGCACCGCGCACGGCTTTTCCAGCCTTGGGGGCAAAGCCAACCCGTTCGAGCAATCTGCCGAACCGGCTGCCCAGAACCTGATCAATCGTTGCGCGCAATGGTTTGTTCCTTGTCTCAGGCAAAGGCTTGGGATTGGGCTTAAGAGTCATTCCATGCTCCAGTTGGCCCATTCTCGAGTTGAGACGGCATCCAACCCCTGACATGCGCCCTGGCGGTTACGTTCGAATGACCGGAACCATCGGGATTTCTCTGAATCTCTGCTCAGAATCGCTGCAAAGAGCCAGAATCGCTGCAAAGAGATTGACGCAAGGCCCTGTGTGATGGCAAGCGCGCCCGCATCGCATTGGCGTTCTCTTGCTTCGGCAGCTTCAGAGGCAGGCCAGTGATCGTGAGCGCGGGTATAGCATAGTGGTAATGCACTAGCCTTCCAAGCTAGCTAGAGGGGTTCGATTCCCCTTACCCGCTCCAGCCCTCCATCCCTGACAGTTCCTCCCCGGCTTTACAAAGCCGGGAAAATCCCCATATTTCGAGCTTTATTGGCCCTTAGCATTCTCACCCATTCCTCCATAGCCGTTGGCTTTGGGGGCCTTGGTGGGGGCCTTGGCCTCAGGGTTCAATGTGAGGGCCCCCAGGGCATTCATAAAGCGAGTGACCTCACCACGATCATTCTCATTACCGATGAAGAAGTGAGCCAGATTGTCGAGGCAGACGAGCGCAGCCCCGGTCCGTTCGATGAGCGCCTGCAAGCGGTCCAGCATCTCAGTGGGTTGGAAGGTGCCATCTGCCGCGAACTTGCCAAGCTCGTTGTCCAGCAGCCCCCGAAGGCTGCCGAGGTGCAGGATACCTGCCAGTCGCTCCATGTCGATGCCAAGCGCCCGGCAGATATTGGACTGGCGGAAGTGCAGTTCCCGTTCATCATCCTCGCAAGTGAGGTAGATTGCCGGTGCCTGACCCATAGTCAGCCTAAGCGTCGCCACACCAGCCGCCAGCGCCGTAGCCACCTGTTGCGCAAAGAGCGACTTGCCTGCGCTTCCGGCCCCTGAAAACACCGTCACCTCGCCGCCCGGTGCGAGCTTGGGAATAATGAACTGCTTGGGGGTCGGCTCAATCCTTGCCAGTGCTTGCAGGTCCAGCAGCGGGATAGCGTTGGCATTGATCCGCTGGGCCACATTGCCGCTAGGCATCGCACCAAAATCGATCACATCAGTCATAAGAAATTGCCTTCGTTCGCGTTGCTTCGATGATCGCAGCGGCTTCGCTGCGTCGGAGGTCCGCAAAATCGATTTTCAGGCCCACTGACGGGCATTGGGGGGCGGGAATGGCCACAGCGGCATTGATGCGCCGCGCCGCCTCCTGCGCGGTTTCCAGCCCGATGTTCCGGGCAAGGTGGCCATCATAGTCGGCTGCAATGATGATATCGCGGCTGGGAAACATCCGGTGCATGGCATCGGCCACAGTTGCGAGGTTCTTGACGGTCATTGCAGCGACAACGGCAAAGCCAGTCGCTTCGTGGATTGCGGCGGCGGTGCCATAGCCTTCAGCGATTACGAGCGGGCCATCGCTAGCGCGCCCGTCCGCCCAGTGCGTGGCCCAAGCCCAAAACAGCCCAGCCGTCCGCCCACCCTTGAGAAACCTCTTGTTCTGGTAATCCCGCCTAATGCGCTGGACATTCCAGAGCCGAAATGAGGCATCCCACATAGGCACCAGCAATTCCTGGCCCCTTTGCCTGATGCCAAAAGGAGAAAGTCCCTTTCCCTGCAAATAAGGGTGCGCAGGATCGGCCTCCTTGGCGCGGTTCCAGAGTTCCAGCGCCATGCCTGCCGCCAACTCATTGGCCTTGCGGCGCTCCGCTTCGTTCCTCCGAAGTTCCAAGGCAATGTCGCGGCGTTCGTTCGGGGTCAGGGGCGCAGTTCCACCATCAGGCCGCCAAAAAGCGCTGATGCCAAGACGGAAATGTCCGAAATGGCCGTGCGGCCTGTTGGTAAGCCGCAACCTTGCCCAACCGTTCTCCCGGCCCGGCTTGTCTCCCTCCACCCGGAAGCGCACCCAATTCCCGTCAGGGAGGTCATCCGCGATGGACTTCAGCGGGCGAATGCCTTCCGCTTCCATCGCATTCAGGAATGCCGCAATAACATCGAGGCTCACTTCTCAGCCCTCCCGTCGCTGACGGTCAAGCTATCCGCCCAACGCTCGGCATCGGAACGCGCAACGCGGCTGGCAATGCCCAGCTTGCGAAGGGTGATCCGGCCAGCCGCTACCTCACGATAGAAGGTGGTGCGGCCAATCGAGTAGCGGCGGAGGAAATCCGCCACGGTCATCAATTCGGGAAGCTCGTTCATTGTCATTTCCTAGCTGTCGCCCGGATTGTCGGGCTTCTGGCGACCAGCGAATGCCGGTGCAGGGCTAGGAATTACGGGTGGGCTTCTGTCTCGTCTGGGTGCGCTAATAGCCTATTTCTGCACCCTATTGCGGCTCCTGCGAAGCCAGCTTTTGACTGTGTCGCGATTGGCGTCCCTGTGCGTACTCAGGTAGACCGAGATCGCTGCATATTCCGAGCAATTTTTCAAAATCTGGATGCCCCGGATTTCAATGATGGCTCTCATGCGACGTTCTTCGTCCGCCGCAATTCGAGGATTGCCACGCCGACGCTTGATCGCACCTCGCAAGTGATTTGCCAGAAATTTTCGTGCATCGTCACCGAGTTCTCCACCTTCTTCGATGAAGCGAGCAAATGGCTCAACGTCGCCACCCCATGCGCCCATTGCAAGGTGGTACGACAGGTGACGGACGATGAAGGCCATTGTGTAAGCAGCGTCCTCTAATTTGGCTGGCACTCCAACATATGTGTATGCATCACGAGGGACAACACGCGCGGGTGGGGATAGCGGCTAGGATCAAAAAAATGTGCCCACTTGTTCCTGCGCAACCGCAATGGATGGGGGCCTTATCGGGGGCCTTTCTGAAATTTCATTCTCTAGAAATGCTGTAATTCAGACATTTTTTAAGTATTTTTGGCTTCCCCTTACCTCCAGCGCTCCGACTTTCCCCAAGCGTGTCTCCCTGCTTGCCAGTGCCAGCCGCTTGACCTAGTGCCTTGATACCGCAGCGCGGACACGCACAGGACACGGCCCAGGTCACTTGCAGAAACTGTTTCCCGCCCTTGATCGCTATATACTCCGGCTCGTGCTGATGCCGATGGGGGCAGTGTTTCTTGTCGCCGCGTCGCTGCTGATGCTCGACAAAATGCTGAAGCTGTTTGATTTTGTCGCGACAGAAGGCGGGCCGGTTTCGATCGTATTCAAGATGCTGGCCAACCTGCTGCCGGAATATGCCAGCCTGGCAATCCCGCTCGGTCTGCTGCTCGGCATCCTGATCGCCTTCCGCAAGCTCGCGATATCGAGCGAGCTCGACATCATGCGCGCCGTGGGTTTGTCCTATACGCGGCTGCTGCGCGTGCCATATATGATCGCGCTGACGCTCGCCGCGCTCAACTTTTTTAATGTCTCCTACCTCCAGCCGCTGGCGCGCTATTATTACGAGCAGCTGCAGTTTGAACTGCAATCGGGCGCGCTGGGGGCATCGATCAAGGTGGGTGAATTCACTACGCTGGCCGACAAGATGGCCCTGCGGATCGAGGAAAGCCGCGACAACGGGCATGAGCTGATCGGCGTTTTCGCCCGGCTTTCCGATGGCAAGGGGCAGGTTCTCTCCATCTCTGCCCACGAAGGTCGCTTCCTCGCGCTGGCGGAAAATCCTGACACCATCGTCCTGCGGCTGAACAACGGACAGATCGTGCAGGAAGAAAAAGGGTTGCCGGCCCGCGTCCTCAGCTTCTCGCGCCACGATCTACCGATCCCGCTTCCGGCGCTTGAGGCTTTCCGTAAGCGCGGCGGCAAAGAGCGCGAATATATCCTGCCCGAACTGCTGCGCATCGGCTGGGCAGATCAGGTGAGCGAGGCGGCGCGGGCGCAGGTGCGCGCCAGCTTCTCGTACCGCATGGTCGAAGTGGTGATGATGCTGCTGATGCCACTTCTGGCGGTGGCGCTCGCCATCCCTCCCAAAAGATCAACCTCAGGCCTAGGACTGTTTGTTTCGATCGTGCTGGTGGTCGCCTATCACAAGATCAACGAATACGGACAGGCGACCGCGGCGCGTGGCGATCTGCCACCGATTGTCATCCTGTGGGGACCGTTTGCGCTGTTCGCGGCGCTGATCTTCTGGATGTACTGGCGCGTGGCCTATGTCCCCGGCGGCCAGCCGATTGCAGCGCTCGAACGCTTCTTTGGGCTGATCGGCAAAGTGGTCCGGGGCTGGTTCAAACGCCATCCGGCGGCCCGCAAGCTCGCCGGGCTTGATCCAGAACCAGAGGCTGCGTGACCATGGAGAGCAATTTCTTCCCCTCGCGCACCCTGACCTTTTACCTCGCCAAGTTGTTCGTCAGCCGCGTGCTGGCGATCCTCGTCATGCTGGTGCTCGTTCTGCAGATGCTCGACCTTTTGAGCGAGAGCGGCGATATTCTAGCGGTTAAAGGCAACGGCGAGGCGCAGCTGTGGTATTACGTGTCGCTGCGCATGCCGCAGCTGATCGCACGGTTCCTGCCCTATTCAGTGCTGTTGGCAACGCTGCTGACCTTCTGGCCGCTGAACCAGAACAGCGAGGTGATCGCCATGCGCGCCGCCGGGCTTTCCGCCCACCAGATCCTTGCTCCGCTGATGCTGGCGGCCGCTGTTGTCGCGCTGACCAGCTTTGCTTTCAACGAGCGATTCCTGACCCGCGCCAATGCTGGGATGAAGGCCTGGCAGGCCGCCGGCTGGGGGCCTATCCCCAAAGAAAAGGGCGCCCGCACCAACGTCTATCTGCGCGATGGGCCTAATATTCTGCTGGTCGGCACGCTGACCGGCTATGGGGCCGGATCGGGCGACAAGGTCGTGATGGAGAACGTCACCTGGTATCGCCGCAATGCCGAAATGATGGTGGTGTCCGAAGTCCACGCGCCCCGGGCCACCTACGCTGCGCCTGGCTGGAAGCTGGAACAGGCGACCGAATTCGACGTCGAGAACACCAGCAGCAAGGCACTCGGCTCGCAGGTGATTGCGCAAAGTGTGACGCCAAGCCAAGTCGCGATCAGCAGCGTCGACGCCGATGCCGAGAGCCTGTTGCAGCTTAACCGTTCGATCGACGCGATGAAGGCCGCCGGACGGCGCACCAGCGAGCTTGAGGGCAAATGGTGGCACAAGATCACCGGGCCGCTGGCCGCATTGCTGATGCCGCTGCTCGGCTCGGTAGTTGCCTTTGGGCTTGCCCGATCGGGCCAACTGCTGGTCCGCGGGATCGCCGGTGCAGCTCTGGGCTTTGCCTATTTCGTCATCGACAACGCCGCATTGGCCATCGGCAACTTCGGCGGCTACCCCCCGCTCATCGCCGCGTGGACACCGTTCCTGCTGTTCCTGATGGTGGGTGAAACGGTGCTGATCCGGACGGAAGAATAAGCTCAGCGCAGCTTCATCGTGCTGCCGACCAGCTTTTGCACCAGCACCAGCAGGCCCGGATAATTCGCCCCGTCATAGGTCGAGTGCTTGCCCAGATGCGCGATCAGGCGGCGGTGGGCTTCGGCGTAGGAGTGGTACGGCACCGAGGGCAGCAGGTGGTGCAGCGCATGATAACGCAGGCCAACCGGGGCCCAGAGCTCGGCCAGAATGCCGGGAGGCGGCACGTTCACTGAGTCGAGGTACTGTGCGGTCACGGTGATCGCATCGCCCTCATTGGCCCACAGATGGGCGACCAGCGTGCGGATCTGGTTGAGCACGGCGGTAATCGATATCACGGAGAGGCCGATCATCAAGGGCCGCCAGCCGTGCGTCGCGCTCCAGCCGATCAAAAACCACGACCAGACGACAACGCCAAACTCTTGCCAGAACACCATGCGCGCAAACTTGCCCTCGGGCGGGCGGCGGCGGAACTGGGGGTTGATCGACAGCGACGAGGCGCGCTCCCACAACAGCTTGCGGATCGACGGGATCACTGCGCCCAGCGGCACCAGCAGCGCCGAGCGGACCAGCAAGGCAATCGGCAGCAGCAGAGCCGTGACGATGAACAGCGGCAGCGTCCACGGCTTCATCAGCGCGAGCGGCAGATATTCCGGATCCTCCACCGTACCATAGCGCGTGCGGGCATGATGCAGCGTGTGAACCCCTTCATACATGAACGAGGGCGTGAGCATCGGCACGCCTACAGCCAAGTTCCAAACAAAGCGGAAACCGGGCAGCGCCATTTCGTGGATGTGGGTGAGCTCGTGGATAAACAGCAGTGCGCGGTAGAGCGCCAGCACTGCCACCGCACCGCTCAGAAAGGCCGGCAGCGGACTTTGAAGCAGGATTGCGCCGGCAATGCCGGCATAGCCGACTGCGGCAGAAATCAGCATGTCGGGCCAGAAAATGCTGCCCCGGGCCGTCGAAATATCGCGGGTCAATTCCACCGCGGCGCGCAGCATGTCCTTGTCGTCCGGGATGCGCTTGATGTCGTTGAAGTCCTGCAATTTCATGCTTTCGTTTGGCATTGGCAGCGGCGCGACACTTTGATCTGCCGCAACACGCCTTGACATTCAGGGCAGACCATACGCAGGTCGCGAAACTTATTCCACTGGCAGAGGTAAGATCGTGGTCACTGGCGAATTAGAGATTATCCCGATTTCCGGCAAGGCGGAGATCGAGGCTTTTGTCGATTACTGCAATCGGATCAATGCCAGCGATCCCAACTACGTCCCCCAGTTGCGCGGCGAAGACATCGGCAAGTTCACCCCTGGCAAGAACCCCTTCTTTGAACATGCGCGCTGCCAGCTGTTTCTGGCAAAACACGGGCAAGAGATTGTCGGGCGCATTGCGGCCCACATTGATGAACTTGCACTGACCATTCCGGCAGAGCAGGGCATGGGCCCAGGCACCGGATTCTGGGGCGCGCTGGAAACCGAAGACGAGAGCGTCGCCAAAGCGTTGATCGCGCGGGCCGAAGAGTGGCTGCGCGGCCAAGGCATGACCAAGGTTCTCGCGCCGATGAACCTCTCCGTCTGGGAAGAGCCAGGGCTGCTGGTCTATGGTCACGATCACCCGCCGATGGTGATGATGGGTCACCAGAGCGCACGCTATCAGCCGTGGATCGAGGGTGAAGGCTATGGGCTGGTCAAGCAGCTCAACACCTATGACCTTAACATCACGACGGAATTCCCCCCGCTGATCCAGCGAATCGTCTCCTCGGGTGAGAAGAATGAGCGAATTAAGGTGCGCGGGGTCGATCTCAAGCACTTTGGCCGCGAGGTGAAGATCATCTGCGACATCCTTAACGATGCCTGGTCGGACAACTGGGGCTTCGTGCCCTTCACCGAGAGCGAGATTGCCTATACCGCGAAGAACCTGAAGCCGCTGTGCAAGGAAGACCTGATCTACATCGCCGAATATGACGGCGAGCCGGTGGCCTTCATGATGACCCTGCCCGATCTCAACCAGATCCAGAAGAAGGTCACCGGAAAAAACGGCAAGCCCTCGCCGTTCGGCTGGATCAAGCTGCTGCTGTGGCTGAACAAGCCGAAGAATGCTGACATGCGCGTGCCGCTGATGGGCGTGGTCAAGCGCTTGCAATCATCGCGCATGGCCAGCCAACTGGCTTTCATGATGATCGAATACATCCGCCGCAACGCCGTGAAGCACTACAACGGCAAGCGCGGCGAGATCGGCTGGATCCTTGAGGACAATCAGGGAATGGTGGCGATTGCCGATGCGATCAATTCGAAGATCAACAAGACCTACAACGTTTACGAAAAGAAGCTTTAGTCTCCAGCGATCATCATGCCATCGACGCGCAAAGTTGGCACGTTAACCGCGCGGTACCATTCGATGTCATTGGCGGGGGTGAGCGCCTTGAACATGGCTAACAGGTTGCCGGCGATGGTGAACTCAGCCACGGGTCCGGCCAGCTCGCCATTCACGATGCGAAAGCCTGAAGCGCCGCGGCTGTAATCACCGGTGACGCTGTTGACGCCCTGCCCGATCAGTTCGGTGACATAGACCCCGTCGGCAATGTCGGACATCAGCTGGGCCGGAGTGATGGTTCCCGGGACCAGATGGACATTGCTCGCGCCCACCCCCGGCGCGCCACTGGCACCGCGCACGGCATGGCCGGTTGGGCTGGAGCCGAGTTGGCGGGCCGCCGCACTTTCCATCAGCCAGCCCGTCAGGCGGCCGCACTCGACCAGATTGCGCGACGCAGTGGGCAGTCCCTCGCCATCAAATCCGCGTGAACGTTGTCCGCGCTTGCGGTGCGGATCGTCGACGATGGTGATCGCAGAATCGAACAGCATCTCGCCGTCGTGATCGAGCAGAAAGCTTGCCCGGCGGGCAATCGACGTGCCTGACATCGCTCCCAGCAGATGGCCGATCAATGTGCCGCCGACCCGGGGATCGAAGACCACCGGCAACTGCCCGCTGGTCAGCGCGCCCGGATTGAGCCGCGCCACAGCGCGTTCACCCGCCACTTTGCCGATCGACGCCGCATCGGGCAGGTCTGACCGGTGACGCGCCGATCGCCAGGAATAGTCGCGCTGCATGTTTGCGCCTTCACCGGCGATCACGCTGGCGGAAATGCCGTGGCTGGTCGATTCGCTGGACCCAACGAATCCGTGGCTGGTGGCGAGCGCAAAGACCGAGCGGCCCATCGAAGCGCTGCCGCCTTCGCTGTTGGTCACCCCAGCGATCGCCCGCGCCGCATCTTCTGCTTCTTCGGCAAGCGCGCGCAATTCCTGCGGGGTGGGTTCGGCGGGATCGGCCTGATCAAGATCGGGGCCCGGCCCCTTGCTGAGCATTTCAGCAGGAGCGAGACCGGCA
>CANGBE010000018.1 GCA_947451875.1 Sphingomonadaceae bacterium
GATCTGCCCGTTTGATCGAGCAGAAGCCGTTGAGCATTGTCGGCAGCTTTGAAGTGAAGAAGATACCGCCAGCCCCGCCAACCAGCTCATCGAGATGGGCGGTCATCCAGTCATAACCCATGTCGCGGGTGCCACCGGTAGCGATAACGCCGCGCAGCAGGTTCAGACGTTCGCTCGTGCGCAGGCGCTTGTCCTTGGCATCGTTCAGAACCCAGGTGCCGATTTCCTTGTTTCCACTGGAGCCCACCACGCCAAGCAGCGTTGGCCGCAGCGACGGATCCTGTGTTTCCAATGCGCGGGTAAACAGGGTTTTGGCGCCTGCAACGCCTTTGCCGTTCAGCCAAGCTGCCAAGCCTGCGCCGTACCACATCGGATCGAGTGCAGCCTTGTTTCCGTCGAGAAATTCCCCAGCAGCTTTGGCCAGAATAGCGCTGATTTCCTTGACCTTGGCCGCACCGCTGAGCGCAGAGACCGTGGATGAGCGCTGCTGGCTGCGCTCGGGATCTTCATTGGCATAGGCTCCAGCCCGAGGATCGAAGCCCAACTTGGCCAGGTTTGGCATGAAGGTGCGAGCGACGAATTTGCGATAGGCGAGCACTGCCTTTTCATCGAACAATCCGGCCGACCGCGCCATTTCCAGTCCGGCCAAAGCCTCGCCAATGGCATGGCTGCCGGGATTGCGTGCCAGCTTGCTTGAAAGTGCGGCAAGTTGCTTAATGCTGGCGCGACCGGCCTGATAGGATGCCCGCAGGCTATCGGCCAGTGCGATCGCTTCGTTGTCGGGCAAGCGATCGGCACTGGCGATCAAGGCGTCCCAATCGGCCTTGGGCAGTTCAAAGCGGTAATAGCCGGTGCCACCGGCGTTGGGCATGAACGCGCCCTTTCCTGTGGCGCTGAGCGTGATCGTGCCTTCCTTGCCATCGAGCAACTGGCAGGCGCTTGCCGCACCCTTGCGGACGCACAACGGCACGCCCCACTGGGTTTCCGGAGCCTTGCTTCCCAGCCGGGCATAGCGTTCCTGCGTTACCTTCCAGCCACCCGGCGCGCGTGCGAAGGTCAGCAGAGGGACGCCCTGCTGATCGGTGAAACTCTTCATCGCTGGCAGGATGCGCGGGTTTCCGGCGACTTCTGCCATAGCACCGAAGAAATCCTCGCTGGTGGCGTTGCCATACTTATGCGCTGCCATGTAGGCGCGCACGCCATCGCGGAAACGGTCTTCATCCATGAACCCGGCGATCATGGCGACCACGTGGCCACCCTTGCCATAAGTGATCGTATCAAAGGCGGCGTCGATCTGGCTGTTTCGCGGGATGGCTTGGTGAATCGGCCGCCCAGCGATCAATGCATCAGTGCTCATTGCAGCAAAACCTTCAGCCGTTGCGCCGGCTCCGATGCGCAAGTCGGGTCGCCACTTGTTGCCGATGTAAAAGCCCATCCAGTTGGCAAAGCTTTCGTTCAGCCAGATGTCGTCCCACCAGGTAGGGGTCACGAGATCGCCGAACCACTGGTGTGCCAGTTCGTGCGCGACAACCATGCCAAAGTTGCGCTTCTGCGGGATCGTTGACTTATCATCGAGCACGATGATGTTATCGCCATAAAGATCGGCGCCGGCATTCTCCATCGCCCCGGGCATGATCGGTGAGGTGATCTGGTCAAGCTTGGGATAGGGGAAGGACTGGCCGAAATAGTCTTCCAGCAGGGTAACAATCGGCTTGCTGTTCTCCAGCGCGAAAGTGAGCTTCGCGGCATTGGTCTGGGGTGAAATGATCCGCAGCGGTAGCGGGGTGCTGCGCTGGGCTGTGGCGGGAACCGTACTTTCAGCCTTGGCGAATGGGCCAACCATCATGGCTACAAGGTAGGTCGGCAGCGGCAGGGTGGGGGCGAAGCGGTGGACCTCCAGCCCGCCTTCCTCGGTTGACGAAACTTCCGGGGCATTGCTGACCGCTGTCAGCCCCTTGGGCGTGCGCAGGGTGACAGTGAAGGGGGTTTTGAAGCCGGGCTCGTCAAAGCCCGGGAAGCTCGCGCGGGCATCGATCGATTCGTGCTGGGTCCACGAATACCACTCGTCACCCACATGGACGCGGAACATCCCCGCCGGGCCGCTGCCGAAAGGCGCGTCGTAATCAAAGGTGAAAATCGCTGGGCCAGCGGGCAGCGGTTCGGCGAATGTCAGCCGGGCAACACCGCTATCATCTACCTGAGCCCAAGTGCCATTCAGCGTCTTGCCGCCAGCCGTGACAGTTGCCTTGTGCACAGCAAGGCCGTTGCCGTGGAGATAGATCGTGCTGGTTGCCGCTTTTACATTGGCCTCGATCTCGACATGGCCGGAAAAGCGCTCCTTCGCCGGATCGACAGTCAGGTCCAGCCGGTATGTAGCAGGCTTCACAGCATCGCTCAGCTTGCCCAGCGGAGCAGCAGGATCTGCGGCGGCGGGTGCGGCCATCATTGTGGTCTGCGCTTGTGCAGGTGCGTTGCAAATCGCTGTAAGTGCTGTGGCGGCAAGTAGAATACTGCGCATGAACGCTCCTGGATATGATCAAATTGAGGGCCCCCTCGCACGCGCGAACGGCTTTCGAACGTGTGCCTCGACCAAGCGCTAATCCATGCCGACGAACGCCGACATACAATGAATTAAGACCGTGATGCTTTCCTGTAAGCCGAAAGCCGACTAGAGCGCCGCGCCATGTCTCGCTCTCCTTTCATCCTGCTCGACGATGCCCGTATCAGCGATGCGAGCCCGGCCCGGCTCTATGAAAATCCGCTGGAGATTGTTGTCGCGCGGCGGGCTGAGGAGGTACCTGCAGCGCTTATCCGCATCGGGGAGTTGCAGAAGGAAGGGCGCTATCTCGCTGGCTGGATGGCCTATGAAGCAGGACTGGCGATCGAACCGCGACTGATGCCGCTCGCCGATACTCGGACCGGAGCCTCTGGCGCGCTGATCTGGTTTGCCGCCTTTGATAGCTATCACGAACTGGTGCCCGATCAGGTGCCGGCATGGCTTGCCGACCATGCCGAGGGTACGGCCAGTATCGGCCCGCTCGATCCGGCGCTGTCGCCGGGTGGTTATGCCCGCGCTTTTGCCCGCATTCAGGAAGCGATCGAGGCGGGGGACATCTATCAGGCGAACCTGACGTTCCCGCTGAGTGGCGCGTTTCGCGGCGATCCACTGGCGCTCTATGCCGCGATCAGAGACGCGGCTGGCGCGGGCTATGGCGGGTTGATCTGCGATGGCTCGCACTGGCTGGCGAGTTTCTCGCCAGAACTGTTCGTCGCGCTCAAGGGTAATGCGGCGATGGTCAAGCCGATGAAGGGCACCCGGCCGCGCGGTCGCGACGAGGCAGAAGACGCGGCGCTGGCGGCAGAGCTGGCTGCATCGGAAAAAGATCGCGCCGAAAACCTGATGATCGTCGATCTGTTGCGCAATGATTTGAGCCGCGTTGCCCTGCCAGCCACGGTGAAGGTTGAACGGGCCTTTGCCGTTGAGAGCTATCCCACCGTCCACCAGATGACGACGACCGTGCGGGCGCGGCTGGCCGAAGGGCGCGGGGTGCTCGATCTGCTGCAGGCGCTATTCCCCTGCGGCTCGATTACCGGCGCGCCAAAGATCCGCGCGATGGAATTGATCAATGCCATTGAGCGCGATGCTCGCGGTGCCTATTGCGGCGCGATTGGCCGGATTGATCCTACTGGTGATGCCGCGTTCAATGTGGCAATCCGCACCTTGGCATTGACTCCCGGAGAGAACGGTCGGGGAAGTGCTGTGCTGGGTGTCGGTTCGGCGGTGGTTGCCGATTCAGAATGGCTCGCGGAATGGCGCGAGGGATTGGTTAAAGGGGGTTTTGTGCGCGCATCTGCCGGGGGTTTCGATCTGATCGAGACCATGGCCTTCACACCCGAGGCGGGCATTGCGCTGCTCGAGTTGCATCTCGAACGGGTGAAGGCCAGCGCAGGTGAGCTGGGCTTTGAATTCGATCGCCACGCGGTGCGCAATGCCATTCAGGCGCTGTGCTTCGAAGTGGACGCGCATTCGAAGGTTCGCCTCTGTGTTTCACACAGCGGGGCGCACAGCCTTGAGGTTACGCCGCTGCCGGAGCCGGTGGCAGAGCCGGTCCTCTGCGGCGTTCTGCGCCTACCGGTCGATAGCGGTGACTGGCGCCTGCAGCACAAGACCAGCGATCGCCAGTTCTACACCGACGCTCTTGCCGTGGCACAGAGTGCTGGTGCCGGCGAGGCACTGCTGTTGCGCGATGATGGCCTGATTACCGAGGGCAGCTTCACCAACGTCTTCGCCCTTCGCGACGGAAAGCTGCTCACCCCGCCGCTGGCGCTGGGCTTGCTCCCCGGCGTGCTGCGCCGCTCGCTGATCGAAGTGGGCAGGGCGGTCGAGGCACAACTGACGCTCGCTGATCTCGAAGGCGGCTTCTTCATCGGCAATGCGCTGCGCGGGTTGATGGCGGCGAGGCTTCTGTGACGAAGACCTCAATCGCCCTTGGCCGCATTCAGCCATCGCAGACCACGGCAATGACCGACCGCGCCATCGCTTTGCGCGCTGCGGGGCGTGACATCATTTCGCTCTCGGTGGGCGAGCCGGACTTTGCCACGCCGCCGCACGTTGTCGCGGCAGCCAAGGCCGCGCTCGATGCGGGCGATACCAAGTACACCGCCGTTGGCGGCACGGCGCGGCTGAAGGCGGCGGCGGCGCTGCACTTTTCGCGCGATCTCGGAATTGTCGTGCCGACTTCACAAGTCACTGTAAGTGCGGGCGGAAAACAGGCGATTTTCCATGCCTTGCTGGCGACTCTTGATCCCGGTGACGAGGTTTTGATTCCTTCGCCGTGGTGGGTGTCCTACCCGGAGATCGTGCGCTTCGCCGGGGCCACTGTAGTGCCGATCGAAACCACGGCCAGCGGGGGCTTTCGCATTGCGGCCGAGCAACTGGCCGCCGGCATCACCCCGAACACGCGCTGGCTGCTGCTCAACAGCCCAGGCAATCCCACCGGCGCGACCTATTCTGCCGAAGATCTGCGCGTGCTCGGCGAAGTGCTGCGCCTCCATCCCCGCGTGCTGGTGATGAGCGACGATATCTACGCCCCGCTGCGCTATTCGCCCGGTGGCCACGCCACGTTGGCGGTGGAATGCCCCGATCTTGCCGACCGGGTACTGACGATATCCGGCGTCTCCAAAAGCCATGCGATGACCGGGTTCCGCATCGGCGTTGCGGCTGGACCCGCATGGCTGATCGCCGCGATGGAAACGCTGCAATCGCATTCGTCGGGCAATCCGGCCTCGATCAGCCAGGCTGCTGCCGTTGCGGCTTTCGAAGGGCCGCAGGACTTTCTGCTCGACTGGCGCGAACGCTTCCGGGCGCGGCGGGACATGGTGGTCTCGGCGATCAACGCTATCCCCGGCCTCTCGACCCCGGTGCCCGATGGCGCATTCTATTGCATGGTCGATGCCGTGCCGCTGATGGACCGTTTCGGTGATGATGCCGCGCTGGCGCTTCACCTGCTGGACTACGGTGTGGCGATTGTTCCGGCCTCGGCCTTTGGCGGGCGCGATGGCTTCCGCATTTCCTTCGCTGCCGACGAGGCAAAGCTGGAGGAAGCCGTACGGCGGATTGCTGCGGCGGTGGCGGCCTAGAAGACCGCCTTCGACAAGCCACTGCTTAGCGCGTATGGGCCGCAGATGATCAAACCCATCCCCATCCTGTTCGAAGACGGCGAAGCACTCGTAATCAACAAGCCCGCAGGCCTGCCGCTCGATCAGCCGCGCGCCGGTGGGCCCAGCCTTGATGACCGGCTTGAGGAGCTTAAGCTCGGCTTCCAGCGTCCACCCTTGCCGGTCCACCGGCTTGATCGTGACACTTCGGGCTGCCTGCTGCTGGCGCGCAACCCTAAGGCGCACAAGCGGTTTTCCTCAGCCTTTGAGGCGCGCGGGGTTGAGAAGCGCTATCTCGGCATTGTTTCGGCGCCATTGACCGAGACAGAGGGGACGATCACGCTCTCCTTAAAGAAAATTTCCAGCGCGGCGGACGGTTGGCGAATGATTCCGGCCAAAAGTGGCAAGGAAGCAGTTACCCATTGGCGCAAGATCGCCGAAGTGAATGGCATGACTCTGGTGGAATTCCGCCCGGAAACTGGCCGCACACATCAGATCCGGGTTCATGCGTTGCACGGGTTGGGCGCGGCATTGGTGGGGGATCCGATCTATGGAGATGGAACGACTGCCCAGCGCACCATGCTTCATGCTGCCGGAATCACCGTGACGCGCGGAGATAAACCGCCGATTTCAGCCACCGCGCCGATGCCTGATGACTTTGTCGCACTCGGTTTTTTCGATGGCTGACTCTGTCGAATCGGTGATCGAGCGCGCTTTGTTGTTCGCCACCGAAAGCTTTATTGCCGCAAGCGGGCCAGGCGGGCAGAACGTCAACAAGGTGGCAACAGCGGTGCAACTGCGCCTCAATATCTATGCGCTGCGGTTGAGTCCAGAGATATTCCAGCGATTCAAGGTGCTGGCCGGATCGCGCATGACGGCAAAGGGTGAGCTGGTTTTCACCGCGCGCCGCTTTCGCACCCAGGAGGCAAACCGCGCCGATGCGCGTGAACGCCTCGAAGAGCTAATTAGGGAAGCCTTTCAAGTGCCAGAAAAGCGGGCAAAAACGCGGCTCAACCGGATCGGCAAGGAACAGCGGCTGGCGGGTAAGAAGTTGCGCGGCACGGTAAAGGCCGGTCGCGGCAAGGTTCAGTTTGATTGAGACGCCACAGGCGCTGGCGCAACAGCCGGTGCGGGCGGAATAGTGCTGGGGTTCAGCTGCTTTTGCTCAACCATTTCCGCCGCATCATCGAGCGCCTTCTGCTCTGAGCGGGTAACACCGCCTGGCCCTTCATCACTGCGCCCACATCCGGTGAGCGAGGCGAGGAAGGCCATGGAAAGGAACAGCGCTGGGGCAGGGCGAAAGCTCTGCTGCCAGGTCAGATTATTTAGCCTTCTTGGCACCATCAGCCTTGCCTTCACCGTCCATAGCATTGAAATCATTGGCAAGTTTTGCTGCTTCGTCTTTCTCATTCTGCGATGTCTTGCCGCCGGCGTCCTCGCTGGCTGCACTGTCTGGCACCGGCTGGGCATTGGCTTCTGCAGAGTTCACCGCTTCTTCAGCTGGCATATCGGCCGTATCGGCGCTGGCCGCAGCATCGGGACTGTCAGTCTTGCCGCAGGCCGAAAGCGAAAGGACGGCAATCGAGAGGGCAACGGCAGATGCAAGCTTCTTCATGGCAATTCCTGTGCGATGACTGTCTGAACTGGCCCGCAGCAGGCCATAAGCGACATGATAGCCATTTGCGCGGGCCAAGACAAATCGCCTCTGCGCAATATTCCACGAATAGGTGCCGGAATCGCACGATCGCGAAAGATTTCGTCGCCCCCTTGATGAGATATAAAGATTTCTTTATATGATCCCCACAATGAAGATTGACCCCACCCTGCGCGCTTTGGCCGACACTACCCGGCTGCGCATCATGCGGCTGCTCAGCACCATGGAGCTGGCAGTGGGTGAGCTTGCGCAAGTGTTAGGGCAAAGCCAGCCGCGCGTCTCGCGTCATGTGCGGATTTTGTGCGACGCTGGCCTTGCCGAGCGCCGTCGTGAGGGCTCATGGGTGTTCTTGCGGATCGCCATTGCTGAGAACCGCACGCCGCCGATCGGCGCGGCCGTCGCACGATTGCTCGATGCGGCTGAGGCGGATGACACACAGTTTTCCGCTCGCTGTGCCGAGGATCGCCGTCACCTCGCCGCGATCCGCTCGGCCCGAGAGAGCCTTGCTGCGGGCTGGTTTGCCCGCCATGCCGATGAGTGGGACCAGCTGCGCTCGCTGCACAGCCCCGATGGTCCGGTCGAGGCGGCTCTGGCAGAGGCACTGGGGGCAGAGATCGGCAGCTTGCTCGATGTCGGCACCGGCACCGGACGTATCGCCGAACTGCTCGCGCCTGCTGCCTCCCAAGTCACCGCGCTCGATAACAGCCCTGAGATGTTGCGGATCGCCCGCGCGCGATTGCAGAACGTGACCAGTGGCGCGGTCGATCTGGTGCAGGGCGATTTTTCAGATCTGCCCTTTGCCGAGGCCACGTTTGATACGCTGACCCTGCATCAGGTGCTGCACTATGCGCAGGACCCCGGCCTTGTTCTGGCCGAGGCAGCGCGAGTGACGCGCAGCGGCGGGCGCATCGCGATTGTCGACTTTGCCGCGCATGACCGTGAGGAATTGCGCAGCGCCCATGCCCATGCACGGCTTGGTTTTTCCGATGACCAGATGCTGGCCTTGCTCACCAATGCCGGCTTTGCTCCTGCGCCTGCCATCGCGCTGCCGGGGCGTGAACTGACTGTCAAAATCTGGACGGGGAGGCGCAATGCTGCTCCGGCCACCATCCCAACTGCCCGAAAGGCTACTCGCGCATGAATGCCCCAGAAACCGGCCCATTGCCAACCGCACCGCTCTTTGCGGACCTGCCGGGCGATATCTCGGTTTCCTTCGAATTCTTCCCGCCCAAGAGCGAGAAGATGGAAGAGCAGCTGTGGGACGCGATCACCCAGCTTGCCCCGCTGGCGCCGAGCTTCGTCTCGGTAACCTATGGCGCGGGTGGTTCCACGCGCGAACGTACCCATGCAACGGTGGCGCGGATCGTGCAGGAAACCGCACTGGTTCCCGCCGCGCACCTCACCTGTGTGGCTGCCAGCAGGGGCGAGATTGCCGAAGTCGCCGATCAATACTGGCAGGCCGGCGTGCGCCACATCGTCGCCCTGCGCGGCGATCCGCCACCAGCTGATGGCGGCAAGTTCACGCCCCATCCGCAAGGCTATGCCAGCGCGGCAGAGCTGGTCGCGGGCCTGAAGGCTAGCCATGACTTCGAGATTTCGGTCGCCGCCTATCCCGAGGTGCACCCTGATGCCGTGTCGGCTGAGGCCGATCTCGACAATCTGAAGCGCAAACTCGATGCCGGGGCGACCCGCGCGATCACCCAGTTCTTCTATTCGACCGACGCCTATTTCCGCTTCTTGGATAAAGTGCTCGCCGCCGGAATTACTGCGCCGATTCTGCCGGGCATCATGCCGGTGACCTCCTTTGCCGCGATCCGCCGCATGTCTGGTAACACCGAGATCCCGGCGTGGATGGAGGCAATGTTTGAAGGGCTGGATGATCGCCCCGGGCCGCGCAGCCTTGTTTCCGCCGTGGTTGCTGCCGATCTGTGCCGCAGGCTCTATGCAGGCGGCGTGCGCGACTTCCATTTTTACACACTCAACCGCGCGGAACAGGCTTATGCCATCTGCCAGTTGCTGGGATTGAGGCCAAAAGCATGACTGCAAGAGAAACCCTGCTCGCCGAAGCCGCCAAGCGCGTGCTGATCACTGATGGTGCTTTCGGCACGGAGATCCAGAACTACAAGCTGGCCGAGGCTGACTATGGTGGTTCGCTGGGCCTGACCAAGGACCAGAAGGGCAACAACGATATCCTCGCGCTGACCAAGCCCGAAGTCCCCGAAGCCATCCACCGCGCCTATTTCGAGGCTGGGGCGGACATTGCCGAGACCAATACTTTTTCGGCCAACCGCATCAGCCAGGCCGACTATGCAGCCGAGCATCTGGTGCGCGAGATCAATCTGGCATCCGCACAGCTCGCGCGCCGGGTGGCGGACGAGTTTCAGGCCAAGGACGGCCGACCTAGGTTCGTCGCAGGGGCCATCGGGCCGACCAACAAGACGCTGTCGCTCTCACCCGACGTCAACGATCCTGGTTTCCGCGAGATCGATTTTGACTATCTGACTGACGTCTATCTCGAACAGGCCCGCGCGCTGATCGAGGGCGGGGCGGACTTCATCCTGATCGAGACGGTGTTCGATACGCTGAATGCCAAGGCAGGCATCATGGCGGTGAAGCAGCTTGAGGCGGAACTGGGCCGCGAGGTGCCGGTGATGCTGTCGATGACGTTGACCGATCTTTCAGGCCGCAACCTCTCCGGCCACACGGTAGAGGCCTTCTGGCACGCGGTGCGCCATGCCAAGCCGGTGACCATCGGGCTTAACTGCTCGTTCGGTGCGACCCAGCTCCGCCCACACGTGAAAGTGCTGTCGGAAATCGCCGATACGCTGATCATGGTCTATCCCAATGCCGGCCTGCCCAATGAACTCGGCGCCTATGACGAGATGCCCGATACCACCGCCGGTCTGGTGCGTGAATGGGCCGATCACGGCCAAGTCAACATCCTCGGCGGCTGCTGCGGCTCCACGCCCGCACACATCGCGGCGATGGCCAAGGCCGTGCAGGGGCTTACCCCGCGCAAGGTGCCGGTGCTTGAGCCGGTGACACGGCTGGCCGGGCTGGAACCGTTTGTTATGGCTGCTTGAGCTGACTGGATTATCATGAACACCCCTACATCCGCCCGCTTCGTCAATGTTGGCGAACGCACTAACGTCACCGGCTCTGCCGCGTTCAAGAAGCTGATCCTTGCGGGCGACTATGCCAAGGCAGTCGAAGTCGCGCGCCAGCAGGTTGATAACGGCGCGCAGGTGATCGACGTCAACATGGACGAAGGGCTGCTCGATGCGGTCCACGCCATGACCACCTTCCTCAAGCTGATCGCCGCCGAGCCGGACATCGCCCGGGTGCCGGTGATGATCGACAGCTCGAAGTGGGAAGTGATCGAGGCCGGGCTGAAATGCGTTTCGGGCAAGCCGATCGTCAATTCGATCTCGATGAAAGAGGGTGAGGAAGCTTTCCTCGCTCATGCCCGCAAATGCATGGCCTATGGCGCTGCCGTGGTGGTTATGGCCTTTGACGAAAAGGGGCAGGCCGACACCAAGCAGCGCAAGGTCGAAATCTGCGAACGCGCCTACAAGCTGCTGACCGGCATCGGTTTTCCGCCCGAAGATATCATCTTCGATCCCAACGTTTTTGCGGTCGCCACCGGCATTGAAGAGCACAACAATTACGCGGTCGATTTCATTGAGGCGGTGAAGGAAATTCGCCTCCGTTGCCCGCACGTCCACTTCTCGGGCGGGCTATCTAACCTCTCGTTCTCGTTCCGCGGGAACGAGCCGGTGCGCCGGGCGATGCATTCGATCTTTCTGTATTACGCCATCCCGGCAGGGCTGGACATGGCCATCGTCAACGCCGGACAGCTCGACATCTACGACCAGATCGCCCCTGACTTGCGCGAGGCTTGTGAGGACGTGATCCTCAACAAGGACGATGGCGCAACAGAGCGCCTCGTTACCCTAGCCGAGAAGTTTCGCGGCACCGATGTTGCGCAGGAAAAGGCTGCCGAGGAATGGCGCGGCTGGGACGTTGAGAAACGCATCGAACACGCGCTGGTCAAAGGCCTCGACGCTTTCGTGGTCGAGGACACCGAAGAGTGCCGCCAGAAGTTCGCCCGCCCGATCGAAGTGATCGAAGGTCCGCTGATGGACGGCATGAATGTCGTTGGCGATCTGTTCGGATCGGGCAAGATGTTCCTGCCGCAGGTGGTGAAATCGGCCCGCGTGATGAAAAACGCGGTTGCCCATCTGATCCCCTTCATCGAAGCCGCGAAAGAGCCCGGTGCCAAGGCCAAGGGCAAGATCGTGATGGCCACCGTGAAGGGTGACGTTCACGATATTGGTAAGAACATCGTCGGCGTGGTGCTCCAGTGCAACGGCTATGAAGTGATCGATCTGGGCGTCATGGTGCCTTGGTCGGTGATTATCGAAACGGCGATCAAGGAAGAGGCAGACATCATCGGCCTTTCTGGCCTGATCACGCCGTCGCTCGATGAGATGGTCACCGTGGCCGAGGAAATGCAGCGTGCTGGCCTCACCATTCCGCTGCTGATCGGTGGCGCGACCACCAGCAAGCTGCACACCGCGCTGCGGATTGATCCGGCCTATCAGGGCCCGGTGATTCACGTGCTCGATGCCAGCCGTGCGGTGGGTGTTGCCAGCCAGTTGCTGTCAGACACGCAGGCCGAGCCGTTCATCGCCGCGACCAAGGCGGACTATCAGCATATGCGCGATCTGCGGGCTGGTAAGGAAGCCTCGGCGCTGCTCAGCCTTGCCGATGCGCGGGCCAATGGTTTCGTTGCAGACTTCAGCGAAAAGGCCCCGCCGCCCGAGCAGCCGGGTGTGCACACCTTTGCCGACTGGGATCTGGCTGATCTGGCCGAATGCTTCGACTGGACCCCGTTCTTCCGCGCTTGGGAGCTGGCGGGCAATTACCCGGCGATCCTTGATGACGCCGTGGTGGGTGAATCTGCCCGCTCGCTCTACGCCGATGCCCGCGCCATGCTCGACACTATCATCGCCGAAAAGTGGCTCACGGCCAAGGGCGTCTGCGGCTTCTGGCCCTGCGCCCGCGATGGCGACGATGTGACGCTGCATCTCGATAATGAAAGCAACATCAAGCTGCCCTTCCTGCGCCAGCAGGTGGTGAAGAGCCGGGCCAAAAATGGAGAGGGACGCGCGAATTATTGCCTGTCCGATTTCATCGATGCCGATGGCGACTGGATCGGCGGCTTTGCGGTTGGCATCCACGGCATTGAGCCGCACCTCGAACGCTTCCGCGCAAGCCATGACGATTACAACGACATCTTGCTGAAAGCGCTGGCTGACCGCTTTGCCGAGGCTTTTGCCGAGCGGCTCCACCAGTACGTCCGCACTACGCTCTGGGCCTATGCCCCGGGCGAGCAGCTGACCGCCGAGGCGCTGATCAAGGAGCAGTATCGCGGTATCCGTCCGGCTCCGGGCTACCCCGCTTGTCCGGATCACACGCTGAAGCCGATCCTGTTCGATCTGCTGAACGCTGGCGAGAACGCCGGGCTGGTGCTTACCGAGAGCATGGCGATGCTCCCCACGGCGGCGGTATCGGGATTCTACTTTGCCCATCCGCAGGCCGAATACTTCGGCGTGGCCCGGATCGGCCAGGATCAGGTTGAGGATTATGCGGCGCGGCGCGGGATGGACCTGGCCGAGACGACACGCTGGTTGCGGCCCAATCTGAGCTGAAATGCCAAGTTCACATTGCCGCTTGCTGCACGTTCATTCGCGGTTAGTCTGCAGCAATGCAAAAAGGGCGCATGAATTTCTTTGAAAGCTTGCGTGCAGAAGCCATTGCGCGCGGCGAATCATTCCGGGATGAAGTTACGCGCCGCGCTGCACTGGCCCGCGAGCCGCGCCCCAACGGCGTGCGCGGCCCAGCATCGCACCTCTTTTGGGGAGAGCTTGGCAGCCTGACCCAGATCGCCCGCCGCACCCGGCACGTGCAGCCGGCCTTGCATCCGCAGCCAGTGATTCTGCTGCCCGGTTTCGGTTCGCACCCGATGCGCATGAAGCCGATGAGCCGCGCCCTCGAAGTGGCTGGGCATACGGTTATCGATTGGGGGCTGGGCTTCAATTTCGGTCCGACGCCGCAGAACTTTGCTGCCTTGCTTGCCCGCATCGACCGCTTTTCCAAGCAGTGCGGCGCGCCGGTAACGCTGATCGGCTGGAGCCTTGGCGGGCTATTTGCGCGCGAGGCAGCC
>CANGBE010000019.1 GCA_947451875.1 Sphingomonadaceae bacterium
ACTTCGTAGCAGACCTTGTTCTCGCCCAAGGCATCCAGGTTGCGGCATCCATAGGCATCGTCGATGAAGCATGAATAGAAGTGTTCGCGGTACACGTCCGAAGGCTTCTTGCCCTTGAGGTAGGCGTTCGAATGGGTCCATGCGCTGTGCTGTTCGTTGGCATAGTCTGCTCGTTCCAGCAGGTACGGAATCCAGCCAATGCCGCTTTCCGACATCGCGATCTTCAGCGGATAGCGTTGCAGCGCTCCCAGATGCAACCAGTCAGCCAGACCGATCGATACCGACATAGGCATCGTCGTGATCCACGCTTCAATCGGCGATTCATCGCTGGCGTGCGGCGATGCGTTACCGGCACCGATGTGCAGATTTATCGTCATATCGGTATCGGCGCAGGCCTTCCACATCGGCTCCCAGTATTCGTTGTGAATGCTCGGCAGGCCGCGCTTGGTCGGGTTTTCGTTGAACGAAACCGAGGTGCAGCCCAGCTTCGCCAGACGGTGAATTTCGGCGACGGTGGCGTCGATATCCCATGCCGGCAGAATGCCGTTCATGATGAAACGGCCGGGAAAAGCCTGGCACCACTGGTGCCAGTGATAATCGTTATAGGCCTGCACGTGGTTGACGGCATAGGTCTTGTCCGGCGCATTGCAGAACATCAGGCCGTCGAGCCCGATCAGCGTGCCGAAGTTGAGGCTGGCGGCGATGCCGTTCACGTCCATATCGTCAACGCGGGCCGCCGGATCCCAGCAACCCTTGCGCAGCTGGTCGAGCGACGTCGGCTCCATGCCGTATTCTTCCTTGGGACGGCCAACCACGCCATTCAGCGCCACTGAGGCCATCTTCAGCCCCTGATAGTCCCAATAGTTCGAACCGTTCGACTTCTGCTTGAACTGCGGCGCGCTGGCGAGTGCCGCGCCTGTCAGGTGGTGCGTGAACAGATCACCCGGTTCGCTGATATGATCATCTACAGAGATGATCACCATGTCTTCCATTTTCATAAGGCATCCTTTCGGCAACTATGTTGCTCTTGCCAGAGCATGGTCAGACCGAACGAAACTTGATTCAACGCAATTCCACTGTTGCCGCGCATGACTTCGCCCCGGCGTTGTTAGGGGTTGAGGTTGACACAGTTGACACGGTGTAAACCTCGCGGCTGGTGCCTGAAACTGAGGATTTCTGAGGTTCTCAGGGGTTTTCCGCGAGAATTGCAGATTAGGAAATTAGGAGGAAAACGCTCCGCTTCTCCTTCATACCTCGACTATGGCAAAAGTGCTGAGATTAGGAAATGGGATTTTCGCAAATGCTGCTGCTGGAGCGGCAAGTGCCTGTTGCACTACCTCTTCCTGCCTTTCCACCCAAATCGAGACGCATTAGAAATTGGGTGGCCGGCAGCACAAACACATTCGCCTTGCCGGGATCATGTTGGGTTATTGGTAACCGACATTCACCGTAAAACTGCCGCTGTAGGTGCCGGGTGTCTGCGTTGATGGCAAAGTGACTGTGCCACCGACATTGAGCGTAAGGCTGCCAGCTGAACCAATCACCGCACCACTCAGTGCGGCACCGCTGGCCTTGTCCGGAGATAGGGTGACCGCGAGCGTTGATGCAGCGGGCCCAGTCATCGTCAGCGTGCCAACGGTGATGTTGATGGCCTGCGCGCTCTCACCGCCGATGGCGAACTTGCCGCGTGTGGTGGCGATGCCGGTAAGCCCAACTGCTGTGCCCGTCGCAACTGTGTCAGCTGTGTTGGCAATGACTACAGTTGCCGAACCGGTCGACGGCAGAACCACACGGCCAAATTGCAGGTCGGCAGTCTTGGCGATGGTGATCGGGCGAATGATTGTTGCCGAACCGGAGGCTGAAGTGCTGGCGGTCGCCTGAGCAAAAGCAGTGCCCGAGCCAGCCAATATGCCAGTAGCTATGGCAGCAGCCATAATGATCTTTTGGAAACGCATAGTAGAACTAATTCCGCCTAATTCCCGCAACTGCTGCGAGAAGTACCCCGTGAAATCGGACTTAACCCCGTACTTACGGTCGCAAAGGTTCCCCCCAATGAATTGGCTTATTAAGCTGAAATACTTGGTAATTGCTTAACGACCTCTCAACCATGTTACAGTGAAGGAATGTGGTCGGCCTTACCCAAACACCTCGTCACAAAGCCCCATCAGCGCCGCCCAGCTTTGCCGGTCTGCGCTGGCATCATAGGCAATTGCCGCCATGCCGCGGGCGTCGCTGCCGGGGTCGGTGAAGCCGTGTTTGACGCCTGAATATGCGTGGAAGTGCCAGTTCGCCTGAACCGCGTCCATTTCCTCCCAGAAGGCGAGGACTTGCTCGCGCGGGGCTAAGGGATCGCTGTCGCCATGGCTGACGAGCACGCGGGGCTTGATGGGGGCTTCGGCCTTGCGATCGGTGCTAAGGATGCCGTGGAAGCTGGCGACAAGGGCGAGGTCTTCGCCAGCGCGTGCCGCCTCCAGCACTGCCTGTCCGCCCATGCAATAGCCGATTGCCGCCAGTTTTAGGCCCGCTGTGGCTTCGTGGCTTCTGAGGGTAGTAATCGCCGCTGAAAGTCTCGCGCGGTAGTGATCGACATCGCTTCGCAGCTTATCGGCCAAGGGGCGTGATGCCTCGAAGTTTTCGACCGTCTCGCCATAGAAATCGGCGATCAGGGCGACGAAACCCGCTGCCCTCAGCATCTCAGCGCGCCGTTCGATGGCGGGGGTGACATTGGCGATGGTCGGGAAGACGACGATGGCACCCCGCGCAGCGCCCATGGGCCGCGCCAGCCAGCCGGTCAGGGCCGTGCCGCGATCCGCATAGTCGATCCGCTCAAGCATTATTCAGGCAGGAAATCGGCTACCGAAAGATATCGTTCGCCGGTGTCGTAATTGAACCCGAGCACCCGGCTACCCGCAGGCAGGCTGGGCAGCTTTTGTGCGATGGCCGCCAGTGTCGCGCCTGAGCTGATGCCCACCAACATACCTTCTACCGTCGCGCTGCGGCGGGCCCATTCCTTGGCGTCGGCCGGATCGACCTGGATCGCGCCGTCGATCGACTGGGTGTGCAGGTTGCCCGGAATGAAGCCCGCGCCGATGCCCTGGATCGGGTGCGGGGCAGGTTGTCCGCCCGAGATCACCGGCGAGAGCGTCGGTTCCACCGCATAGGCCTTCATGCCCGGCCATGCCTGCTTGAGCGTTTCCGCGCAGCCGGTCAGATGGCCGCCAGTGCCGACGCCAGTAATTAGCGCGTCGATGGGCGTGTCGGCAAAGTCTGTGAGGATTTCCTGCGCGGTAGTGCGGACGTGGACTTCGATGTTGGCAGGGTTCTCAAACTGCTGCGGCATCCACGATCCGGGGATCTCGTTTAGCAGTTCAACGGCACGAGCGATCGCGCCCTTCATGCCCTTTTCACGCGGGGTAAGATCAAAGGTTGCGCCATAGGCGAGCATCAACCGGCGGCGCTCGATCGACATCGAATCAGGCATGACAAGTATTAGTTTGTAGCCCTTGACCGCCGCTACCATGGCGAGGCCGATGCCGGTGTTGCCGCTGGTCGGCTCGATGATCGTGCCGCCGGGCTTTAGGCTACCGTCTTTTTCCGCGGCTTCGATCATAGCAAGACCGATCCGGTCCTTGATCGAACCGCCGGGATTGGCGCGCTCGCACTTTATCCAGACTTCGTGATCCGGGAACAGCCGCGAGAGACGGATATGCGGGGTGCCGCCGATGGTTGCGAGGATTGATTCCGCTTTCATGCTTCCTGCTCCTTATGGCGATAGTGCGGTGCAAAGCTCCGCGCGTTGCGCAACTCCGGGAATATTACTGCCCATGTAGCAGTGATCAATATGGCGGCGACACCGCCGAATGCAACGGCCCCAACCGCGCCAAGCAGCGAGGCAAACAGGCCGGATTGCATCTCGCCCAATTCGTTTGAGGCGGATATCGCCAACCCGGAGATCGAGCTCACCCGGCCGCGCATCGCATCGGGCGTGTTAAGCTGAACTAGCGTGCTGCGGATGAACACCGAAACCATGTCTGCAGCGCCTAGCAGTACCAGCATCACTAGCGACAAGGCGTAACTTGTCGACAGGCCAAAGGCGACGGTTGCTGCACCGAAAGCCACGACTGACCACAGCATCTTGTCACCGACATTCCGTTCAATCGGCCGCCATGACAGCACCAGTCCGATAATTGCCGCCCCCACTGAGGGCGCAGCACGCATTATGCCAAGGCCCTCGGATCCAACGTGCAGGATGTCACGCGCATAGACCGGCAGCAGCGCAGTCGCGCCGCCAAGCAGTACGGCGAACAGATCGAGCGTGATGCAACCGAGCAGAAAACGCTCGTGCCAGACGAAAGCGAAGCCCTCCTTGATCTGGAGCAGAGGGTGCAAGTCGCGATTGCCGGCGATCGGTGGCAGCTTGCGCACAGCGGCGACTGATACACACGAAACCAAAAGAAGCGCTGTAGCGGTCCAATAGGGCAAGTCAGCTTGGGCAGCGAACAACAGTCCTGCCGCAGCTGGACCCGCAACGGCGCCGATCTGCCACGACATTGAGCTCATCGCGATCGCGCGTGGCATCAGGTTTGCGGGGACAACATTGGGCAGGATCGCGCCCAGTGAAGGGCCAACAAATACCCGCGCCGTGCCGTGCATTGCCGCGAGAATATAGAGTGCCAGCAACGTAACGTGGCCACTTCGCGTAACCAGTGCCAGCATCAGCGCCATGACCACGTCGATGCCGATGGCGAGCGTCGCAACTCTGCGTCGGTCAAACCGGTCCGCCACGAGACCGGCGAGCGGTGTCAGAAAGAACAGCGGAATGAACTGCACCAGACCGAGGATGCCGAGCTGCAGCGAAGCCTGCGGGATCGACATGCCGTAAACACCGCGCGCGACATCATAGAGCTGATAGCCGATGATTACGACCATGCCGGTCGTCGCCAGCGTCGAGCAGAATCGCCCGAGCCAAAGCAGGCGGAAATCACGAATCTGTATGGGGGAGGTTGGTTCGCTCACTCAGCCGTGATGGCAGCGCGCGCGGGCCTTGCCAAGCCGAGGCTTGGTTGATGCACGTAAACGAAAGCTATTCAGCAAATATCAGCGTGATTTGCGCAGGCGCGGGTTGGGCTGAAGCAGGTCGATCAGGACGAAGAAGTCTTCCGGCCTGATGATGCGTTCAAACTGGAAGCCGGCGCGGTCTTCGCCCACCCAGATCAGGTGCGCTTCGATTCGGCCGACCTTAGGTAGACGGATCGTCACGCGCTCGCCGCGGCCAAGCGGCACTGCGCCATCAACCATGAAGCCCTGCGCCGAAATGTTGACGATGTGCAGGTGCATGTCGCCCAAGCGGCGATGTTCACCGATGACGGGGCAATCGACCGGATGCCGCGCAGCGCGCCGCATATCGGTGACGGAGAGTTGTGCTCCAACTGACATATTCCGCCATCCGCTCCTTGGCTAAATCTCTTACCGGCAGAGATTTGCCGCAAAATGGCGAAAAAAGAGTAAAGTCTGTCGAAATTTTTCCGGGCCAGTTAGGCATCAGGCGGGGCGCAGGACCCCGTGTTTCTTCTTGCCGGACGAGATCCGCACCTCGCAACCTCCCGAAATATGGTAGTTTTCACTTGTAACGCCGACGCCATCGAGCTTCGCACCGCCACCGGCAATTAATCTTTTCGCTTCACCTCGACTGGCAGCGAATCCGATGCCAACGAGGGCGTCGATGATGCTGATTCCCTTTGCAGGCAGGCCGAACACCGGCAAATCCTCTCCAACTCCACCCGAACCGAAAGTTGCCGAAGCAGTTGATTCGGCAGCACGCGCGGCCTCATCACCGCGGCACAGCTTGGTCACTTCATTGGCAAGCACCACTTTGGCGGCATTGATTTCGCTGCCAGCCAAGCTTTCCAGCCGGGCAATCTCATCCAGGGGCAGGTCGGTGAACAGGCGCAGGAACTTGCCGACATCGCGATCATCGGTGTTGCGCCAGTATTGCCAGAAGTCATAGGCAGGCAGCTGCTCTTCGTTAAGCCAGACTGCGCCGGCCGCCGTCTTGCCCATTTTGGCCCCGTCAGCCGTGGTCAGCAGCGGGGTGGTGAGGCCGAAAAGCTCCTTGCCTTCCATCCGGCGGGTCAGCTCAATGCCGTTGATGATATTGCCCCACTGGTCCGATCCGCCCATCTGCAAGCGGCAGCCGTGACGCAGCGCCAGTTCGCGGAAATCGTAGGCCTGCAGGATCATGTAGTTGAATTCGAGGAAAGTCAGCGGCTGCTCGCGATCAAGCCGCAGCTTCACCGAATCGAAAGTGAGCATCCGGTTGATGGTGAAATGCGGGCCTACGGTACGCAGCAGATCGACATAGCCGAGTGCGGAGAGCCACTCGTCATTATCGACCATGATCGCGTCGGTCGGGCCGTCACCGAATGTCAGCAGGCGTTCAAACACCTTACGGATCGAGGCGATGTTGGCCTGGATGCCATCGGCGGTCAGCATCTTGCGGCTTTCATCCTTGCCCGAAGGATCGCCCACCTTGGTCGTACCGCCACCCATGACGACGATCGGCTTGTGCCCGGCCTGCTGCAGGCGGCGCAGCATCATGATCTGCACAAGGCTGCCAATATGCAGCGATGGCGCTGTCGCATCGAAGCCGATATAGCCCGGGATCACAGCCGTATTCGCCAACTTGTCCAGCCCTTCGGCATAGGTAAGCTGGTGGATGTAACCGCGTTCGGACAGAGTGCGGAGCAGGGTAGATGTGTAGTTTGTCATGGTGTGTTCCGGTTTCGGGCGCGCGCCTAGCACGAGGAAGCGCGCTTGGAAACGTATCGCCTTATTTGCCACCCCGATACGCCAGCGGCGAAAGTGCGCTCGGTTGACGCCTATGTCGTGCGAAACCGCGATAATTACCTGCACGTTCGCTGGCGGATAAAGGGCACGCGCGCCTTGGTCGTGCCTGACTATGTCGGGCCGGGGCGCGAGGATGGCCTGTGGCAGACCACCTGTTTCGAGATGTTCCTCGGAGCGCCGGACAGCGATGCCTATTGCGAGTTCAACTTCTCGCCCTCGGGCAAATGGGCGGCATATAACTTTGCCAGCTACCGCGAGGGCATGGCTGCGCGGCCCATGGTGCCACCGCCGCAGTCGCAGGAGCGCCGCCACGCCCATATCCTCACATTCGATGCCCAGTTGCGCGCCAACACCCTGCCGCCGCGCCCCTTGCGGCTGGGACTCACCGCCGTGATAGAGGAAGAGGGCGGGGTGAAAAGCTATTGGGCCATCGCCCATGCCCCCGGCGCACCGGATTTCCACGCGCCCACTTGCTTCGCCGCGACACTTCCGCCACCTGAGGACCCATGAAATTCGGAATTGATCGCCTGCTCTCAGAGCCGGAATTGCTGGCAGAACTTGATGGTCGCCGCGTGGCGCTGGTGGCCCATCCGGCCTCTGTCACCAAACACCTGACCCATTCGCTCGACGCGCTGATTGCGGCGGGCCTGAATGTCACCTCTGCCTTCGGCCCGCAGCACGGGCTGAAGGGTGACAAGCAGGACAACATGATCGAGACACCGGACGAGACCGATCCGCATTACGGCATCCCGATCTTCAGCCTTTACGGAGAGGTGCGCCGCCCCAGTGGGCAAATGATGTCTACCGCCGATGTGTTCCTTTTCGATCTGCAGGATCTGGGTTGCCGCATCTATACCTTCGTTACGACGCTGCTCTATCTGCTTGAGGCAGCCGCGGAGCATGGCAAGGAAGTCTGGGTGCTGGATCGCCCCAATCCGGCTGGCCGCCCTGTCGAGGGCACGCTGCTGGTAGGGGGCCAAGAAAGCTTTGTCGGTGCCGGGCCAATGCCCATGCGCCACGGGCTGACGATGGGCGAGATGGGCCACTGGTTCATCGATCACTTCAAGCTGGACGTCGCCTACCGCGTGATAACGATGAAAGGCTGGGATCCGGAGGGGCCGGGCTATGGCTGGCCGGAAGACCGCGTGTGGATCAACCCCAGTCCCAACGCCGCAAACGTCAACATGGCCCGCGCCTATGCCGGAACGGTGATGCTGGAAGGTGCGATGCTGAGCGAGGGGAGGGGCACCACCCGTCCGCTGGAGGTGCTGTTCGGTGCGCCGGATGTCGATGCCAAGGCGGTGCTTGCCGAAATGCAGCAGCTCGCACCCGATTGGCTGGCTGGTGCCGCGCTGCGCGAGGTGTGGTTCACGCCAACCTTCCACAAGCACGCGGGCGCTTTGTGCAATGGCCTGATGATCCACGCCGAAGGGCCGTTCTACGATCACCATGCTTTCCGCCCCTGGCGCATGCAGGCGCTGGCCTTCAAGGCGATCCGGCGGCTCTACCCGGACTACCCGATCTGGCGCGATTTTCCATATGAGTACGAGTTCACGCGGCTGGCGATCGATGTGATCAACGGGGGGCCGGACTTGCGTGAATGGGTGGACGATGCTGCCGCGCTGCCCGGTGATCTGGAGGCGATTGCGGGCCGCGACGAGGCTCTGTGGGCCGAACAAGTTCGGCCGTTCTTACTCTACGATTGAGCGACGCTGCTTAGTCGATGCCGCTCACCAGCGCGGCTTCGCCGAGCAGGTATGATGTCATCGACAGCGCGCCGTCGATGGTATCGTTGAACAGCGCCACCTCGTCGCCCGGGAGCCTTGCGCCCACTGTATAAAGCAGCGGCAGGTAATGCTCGGCGCTGGTGATAGCCTTCGCGGCGGCCTGATCTTCGGCGGCAAAGCGGGTGAGGGCACTGTCGTCGCCTGCGATCACGGCAGTGTTGATGCGGCTCTGGAAGTCCAGCGCCCAGTCGGGAATGGTGCCGATAAACTGGCGGTAGAGCGCAAGGTTATGCACGACATTGCCGCTGCCAACGATCAGCACGCCTTCATCCCGCAAGGGAGCCAGCTTGCGCGCCAGATCGAGGTGGGCATCGGCACCAAGCGTGCGGTCAAGGCTGAGCTGGACAGTCGGCACGTCGCATTCCGGGAACATCGGCTGCAGCACGCCCCAAGAGCCGTGATCGAAACCCCATGTGGCATCGCGGCTGACGCGCTCTTCGCCGAGCAGCGCGGAGACGCGATTCACCAGCCCGTCCGATCCCGGCGCGGGATAGCGCATATCGAACAGCGCCTGCGGGAAGCCGCCGAAATCGTGGATGGTGCGCGGGTGGTCATCGGTGGTGAGGTGGCTGCGCCCCTGCGTCTCCCAATGCGCGCTGATGCACAGCACGGCAGCGGGGCGAGGGAGCCGCTTGCCCAGTTCGATGAACGAGGCGCGGGCGGGGTTGTCGGTGATCACGGTCATCGGCGAACCGTGACCGAGGAAGAGGGCGGGGAGGCGAGTGGTCATGCGCCCTAGTTGGTGCGCCGCGCTGCTGCTTCAAGCAAGCGCTTCTTCGCAGGCCTTCAGTGTTTCTTTCGCGTCAGCTCACGCATGGCCGCATCCAACCCTTCGAGTGTCAGCGGGAACATGTTGTCGCCCAGCAATTCGCGCATCACCTTGGTTGACTGCGAATAGTCCCACTGCCGCTCGGGCGTGGGGTTGAGCCAGACGGTCGCGGGGTAGGTGTTGGTCACGCGTTGCATCCACGTGGCCCCGGCCTCGGGATTGAAGTGCTCCACCGAGCCGCCCGGGTGGGTGATCTCGTAGGGGCTCATCGATGCATCGCCGACGAAGATCACCTTATAGTCATGCCCGTACTTATGGAGGATGTCCCAGGTCGGCGTCCGCTCGGTGCGGCGGCGGGCGTTGTTTTTCCATACGCCTTCGTAAAGGCAGTTGTGGAAGTAGAAGAACTCCAGGTTTTTGAACTCGGCCGTGGCGGCGCTGAACAGTTCTTCGACCAGCTTGATGAACGGGTCCATCGATCCGCCGACATCAAGGAACAACAGTACCTTCACCGCATTGCGGCGCTCGGCGCGCATGTGGATATCGAGGAAGCCCTGCCGCGCGGTGCCGCTGATCGTGGCGTCGAGATCGAGCTCTTCCGCCGCGCCCTCACGCGCGAAGCGGCGCAGGCGGCGCAGCGCGACCTTGATGTTGCGGGTGCCAAGCTCCTTGGTGTTATCGAGATTGGCGAATTCGCGCTGCTCCCACACCTTCAGCGCTCGGCCATGCTTGCCCTCGCCGCCAATCCGCACGCCTTCGGGGTTATAGCCCGAGTGGCCAAAGGGGCTGGTGCCGTTGGTGCCGACCCACTTGTTGCCGCCCTGATGGCGCTTTTCCTGCTCCTCAAGCCGCTTTTTCAGCGTCTCCATGATCTCGTCCCACGATCCCAGCGCCTTGATCTTCTCCATTTCCTCTTGCGTGAAATAGCGCTCGGCGACGGCTTTCAGCCAGTCTTCGGGGATATCGACCGGGCTCTGGCCGTAATCGGTGAGCACACCCTTGAAGACCTTGGAGAACACTTGATCAAAGCGATCGAGCAGGCCCTCATCCTTCACATAGGTGGCGCGGGAGAGGTAATAGAACGCCTCGGGCGTCTGCTCGATCACCTGCTTGTCCAGTGCCTCAAGCAGCAGCAAGTGCTCCTTGATCGAAGCAGGAATGCCCGCAGCGCGCAGTTCGTCGAGGAAATTGAGCAGCATTCCGCGCTTAACCGTTCCGCCGCGCCATGAACGCCAACCTCTCAAACAGCATCACGTCCTGCTCGTTCTTCAACAGCGCGCCGTGGAGTGGCGGGATCGCCTTGGTGGGATCGCGGTTTTGCAAAACATCCAGCGGCATGTCTTCGTTCATCAGCAGCTTCAGCCAGTCGAGCAGTTCGCTGGTCGACGGCTTCTTCTTCAGCCCTGGCACTTCGCGCACTTCGTAGAAGATCTCCATCGCCTTCTTGACCAGCGTCTTCTGGATGCCGGGGAAGTGGACGTCGATGATTTCCTGCATCGTCTCGCGGTCTGGGAACTTTATATAGTGGAAGAAGCAGCGGCGCAGAAAGGCGTCGGGCAGTTCCTTTTCGTTGTTCGAGGTGATGACGACGATCGGGCGCTCCTTGGCCTCGATCCGCTCACCGGTTTCGTAAACGTCGAAGCTCATCCGGTCGAGTTCTTGCAACAGATCATTAGGGAACTCGATGTCGGCCTTGTCGATCTCGTCGATCAGCAGCACGGGCAGCTGCGGCGCGGTGAAGGCTTCCCACAGCTTGCCCTTGCGGATGTAGTTGTTGATGTCATGCACCCGCTCGTCACCCAGCTGGCCATCGCGCAGACGGGCAACGGCATCGTACTCATAAAGCCCCTGATGCGCCTTGGTGGTGCTCTTGATGTGCCATTCGATCAGCGGGGCGTTCAGGGCCTTGGAAATCTCATGCGCCAGCACGGTCTTGCCGGTGCCGGGCTCGCCCTTGATCAGCAGCGGGCGGCGCAGCAGCACGGCGGCGTTGACCGCTACCTTAAGGTCATCGGTAGCGACGTAGTTCTTTGTGCCTTCAAAGCGCATCGGCGATCATTCCTGCTGTTGCTATTTCACCTGGCGTTAGGTTGTGCCTTTATGCGGGGCAAGCGGAAACAGGAGAGCGGCAATGACAGGCACTTTCGAAGACTGGCGGGCGATCTGCGAAACCAAGGCGCGCTATTGCCGCTGCATGGACACCAAGGACTGGGCTGGTTGGGCCGATTGCTTCACCGAAGACATGGTGCTCGATACCACACCAGCCGGCGGCTACCGGATCGAAGGGCGTGATGCCGCGATTGCCAAGGTGCGCGGATCGATTGATCAGGCCAAGACGGCGCATCAGGTTCACAATCCCGAGATTGCCTTCGTCGGTCCTGACGTTGCAGACGTCATCTGGGCGATGAATGACCGGGTGCAAATGGCCCCGGACAAGCAATCAGCCGCCTATGGCGGGCACACCGGCTATGGCCATTACCGCGAGAAATACGTGCGCTGTGATGACGGCAAGTGGTGGATCAAGTCGACGCAGCTCAGCTATTTGCACTTTGATGTCCATGCGCCGGACTGATTGGTTTGCTGGCAAAATGAGGCAGCGATCACGCAAAATATTTTAGCCCAAGGTTGATGTCGGTCAAGGAACTTCCTCCCGTTCTATGCATTGTGAAATAGCGAAGAAAACCAGATATTTGGTTTGAACTTTTCGCGGCGCTTGGAAGGAAGTTTGCCATGAAAACAAAGCTATCCACTCGCATGGGGGCAGCCCTGCGGAGTACTTCGGCTACCCGATCGATTGCCCGAACTTTGCCATTTGCAGTCCCGGTGGGATTTGCGCTCGTTCTAATGACGGCTGTGCCGCCGCCGGTGCAGGCTGTGCCTGCTTTCGCCGAGCAGACCGGCTTGCAATGCCAGTCTTGCCATGTCGGCGGGTTTGGTCCGCAGCTCACGCCACTCGGCCGCGAGTTCAAGCTGAATGGCTACACCATGCGGTCAAAGTCGTTCAACGCGCCCATCTCGGCGATGGCTATCGCTTCGCTCACCCATACCCGAAAGGATCAGGTGCCCGCGCCGAGCGGACTGAGCCAGAATGACAATCTGGCATTCGATCAGGGCAGCGTGTTCATCGCGGGCGGAATAGGCACGCACTTTGGCGGCTTTGCGCAGATTACCTATGACGGTGTCGGCAAGGCCTGGGCATGGGATAACCTCGATCTGCGCGCCGTGACGCAAGGCAAGCTGCTGGGCGCAGACGCGGTTTACGGTCTCACGCTCAACAATTCGCCCACGGTGCAGGATGTGTGGAACACCACGCCAGCCTGGGGCTTTCCTTATACAGACACCAACGTATCCGGCACGCTAGGAGCTTCTCCGCTGATCGATGGCGGCTTGGCGCAGAACACCATGGGAATGAGCGCCTATGTCTGGGTCGGTCAGAAGTATTACATTGAGGGCGGGGCCTACACCTCGCCCAAGGCGGGGACGCTGAACTGGCTTGCGGCCGATCCCATGAGCCCCGGCGATATCAAGGGCCTTGCCCCCTATGGCCGCCTTGCGTGGCAGAGCCAGCTGGGCGGCGGTACGTTGGAGCTTGGGGCGTTTGCGCTGAAAGCGGCGATCAATCCCGGGCGAGACAGGTCGACAGGCTATACCGACCACTACAGCGACGTCGGGCTGGATGCCTCGTGGCAGAAGCCGACGGCTTCGGGCGATACGATCTCGGTCCAGATGCGTTATGTGCACGAGGCGAGCAACCTTGAGGCAACCTGCGAGCTGGATACCGGCAGCCCCAACTGCGCCAAGATCCACCTCAACGAAGTGCGCGGCGATGTCAGCTATAGCTGGCGCAACAAGATCGGCGCGACGCTCGCTGCCTTCTCGATCACAGGGGACAACAACGCCGATATCTATGGCGGACCGAATGCCAGCCCCAATAGCTCCGGAGCTATGGCGCAAGTGGATTACACGCCGTGGAGCG
>CANGBE010000020.1 GCA_947451875.1 Sphingomonadaceae bacterium
AAGAGCTCACCGCGCTAAGTATGCGCCATGCCTCGTCCCAGAAAACCAGCCAGCCCGTTCCGCTATTTCAACTCTTCGCCCGAGGTCATCCGCCTGGTCGTGATGATGTATGTGCGGTTTGCCCCCCTGCTACAACTCCCGTGCTAACGCTGTACCGATGGATATTGATATAGCGGCGCAAAAGCGCTGAATTGCAGTCGTGTGCTGGCCTTCTCGGCATTCACCTGTTGACGCGAGGTGTGGCGCTGCCGAAAAGCATCCGTAAATGTCGTATCCGCAAACCGCCCAGACCCTGCCCCAGCTGATACGTGCAGCCGCGAGCGCCTATGGCGACGACGTGGCAATTCGCCTTGCCGATGGCGAGAGTGGCGCCGAACTGGGCTCAACAGCGATGAGTTTTGTCGAGCTTGAGCGACAGTCTTCCAGCATTGCCAAAGGCTTGCTAGCGCGCGGGATCGGCAAAGGCGCGAGAGTCGGGTTCATTTTCAGCAATGGGCCGGGTTTCGCCCTCTTGCTCTGCGCGATTGCCCGGATCGGGGCGGTGGCCATTCCGATTAGCACAATGATCCGGTCCGGAGAGCTGGTGCGCGTGCTGCGCCAGTCTGATGTTTCAGGCCTGATCGTCCAGCGCGAGGTGCTGGGGCATGATCTGCCAACCCGGCTGTGCGAGGCGCTTCCCGGCCTGACTTCTGGCGATGCTGGCGCACTACGGTTAGCAGAAGCACCCTATCTACGCTGGATCATTTCTTCAGGGGAAGGTTTGCCAGCCAGCTTTTGCAGACTGGATTACCTCACCGATTTGGCCGATTCGATCACCGATGCGTTGCTGCTCGCAGTTGAGGCAGAGGTACATACTGCCGATCAGATAGTTGAAATCTACACATCCGGCTCAACGGCATTGCCCAAGGGCGTAAGGCATAACCACGGGCCAGTGCTTTTCCGCACCCATTACCTGCGCTCCATGCTCGGCCAGCATCGCGGCAAGCAGGTTCCCGTGCCGCTGCCGATGTTCTGGGTCGGCGGCCTGATGATGTACCTTCTGCCGGGGCTTGAGGCCGGGGCCACCTCGGTCTGTAGCACCCGCACATTGAACAACAGTCAGGCGGCGATGGGATCAGTGCTTGCCGAGGACGATCTCGCCAAGCTGGCGCAAAACCCCAAGCCGTGGTGGGGTCTGGGGATGAGCGAGACACTGGGCCCCTATTCCTACGCCGACGAGTTTCGTGCGCCCGGTTTCCCGATCTGCGCGCCGATGGACCATTTTGCGGATGGTTATGAGGTGCGCATCGCCGACGAGAACAACCAGCCGGTTGGCGATAACGAGGTCGGCGAGATGCAGCTGCGCGGCTACCCTGTGGCTCCTGCCTTGCACAAGATCGAGCGCGCCGATCATTTCACCCAGGATGGTTATCTGAAGACCGGCGACATGTGTCTGGTCGATGGCAACCGCGTGCACTTTGTTGGTCGTGGCGGCGATATAATCAAGACCGCAGGATCAAACGTTTCACCGGCAGAAGTCGAAATGGAACTGCAAGCGCTCGAAGGCATTCATTCGGCTTTCGTCGTTGGCCTGCCTGACCGCGAGCGCGGGCAACTGCTGGTGGCTGCCGTGGTGCCACGCGACGGAGCAACACTGGATTTTTTCGCGATTGAGGCGGAAATGCGCAAGCGCCTTTCTCCCTACAAGGTGCCGCGCGGTTGGGCCCAAATCACTCGCGACGAAGTGCCGCTGCTCCATTCTAACAAGGTGGCGCGGCGAGAGATTGCTGCGATGATGGCCGAAAAGCTTGGGCATCCGACGCTCTAACCTCCGGCAATCCTTGGCACGATCAGCACTTCCTGCGCGCCCTCTAGCGGCGCTGACCAATCGGCCCGCATCACTCCGTCGACTGCAATCGCTGCATCCTCTCCCGCCATTTCGGCAAAGCCCGAGCCGATAGCGTCAAGCGCACGAACAAGCGCGAACAGGTTTGGCGCTTCAAGCTCAAACTCGCCCCGACCGGCAAAATAGCGACCGGGGAAGGGTTCGATCAAGACAACCTTCAAGATGGCTTACTTCGCGGCCTGGATTGTCGCCCAAATCCGATCAGGCGAAAGCGGAAGAGTTCGCATCGGCAGACCTGTCGCCCGGCTAACCGCATTGGCGACTGCAGCAAGCGGCGGCACAATCGGTGCCTCGCCCACACCCTTCACACCATAGGGGTGCGCGGGGTTGGGCACTTCGATCATCACCGTGTCAATCATGGGCAGATCGGAGGCGACCGGCATCCGGTAATCGAGGAAGCCGGGGTTCTCCATCCGTCCATTACCATCGAACACGTAGGCTTCGTTCAAAGCCCAGCCGATGCCCTGCACCGCCCCGCCCTGCATCTGCCCTTCGACATAGTCCGGGTGGATCGCCGTGCCGACATCCTGCACCGTGGTATAGCGGATGATCGAGACGTTACCGGTCTCGGGATCGACTTCGGTATCGCAGATATGGACGGCAAAGCCCGGCAGGTAATCGAGCGGATTGACACTGACTTCCGCCGAGACTGGACCGGAAAACTGCCCGGCCTTGGCGGCAATCGCACCAATAGTCAGGTGCTCGCCGGCACTTTCTCCTGTGAGGCAATGCGCAGCGCCGTTGCGCCATTCCACGTCAGTCGCAGCAACGCCAAACAGGCTCGCAGCGCGCGTTACCAACGTCTCTTCCACCTTGCGCGCAGCCTCAACTACGGCCTTGCCAGTGGCGAAGGTCACGCGGCTGCCGCCGGTGACCATCGAATAGCCGATCGAAGCAGTGTCAGCGATTGCCACCCTCACACGCTCATAGGGAACCTGCAGCACTTCCGCCGCCATGATCGCCATCGAGGCGCGGCTGCCGCCAATATCGGGACTGCCGGTCGTTACCTGAACTGAACCGTCCCCCGACAGCGCGACGGAAACCGTTGATGGCCCGCCGTAATTCATCCAGAACGCGCCCGCTACTCCGCGCGCCTGATTGGCTCCGAGTGGCGCAGTCCAGTGCGGATGGGCCTTGGCGGCTTCCAGGCATTCGACGAAGCCGATGGCTCCGTGCGGGACATGGTGTGGTCCCGGATCGCCTGGCCGAACGGCGTTTCTCAGTCGCAGATCAAGCGGATCCATGTCCAGCTTGCGCGCGAGGTCATCGAGGCAGGATTCAAGCGCAAAAGCCATCTGCGGTGCACCCGGTGCGCGATAGGCCTTGGTCCCGGGGAAGTTGGAAACCACATCCCAGCCGCACAGATGGGCATTGGCAATGCGATAGGTGCCAAGCAATGTCGCCATGCCGGAATTGACAGCCGAACCGCAAAAGGCCCCGACCTGATACCAAAACTCGGCCTTGATTGCCTTTAGTGTGCCATCTGCATCTGCGCCAATCGTCAGATCAACGACAATGCCGGGCGCAGGCCCGCTGCCGCAGAACACGTCCTCACGGCTCATCGCCAATCGAACAGGGCGGCCCGCCTTCTTCGAAAGCAGCATGGCAACCGGTTCAAGATAGATCCCGGTCTTGCCACCAAACCCGCCGCCGATCTCAAGGGGATAGGTGCGCAGATCGCTGCTGGGTATGTGCAGCACCGATGCCGTCTGGTTGCGGATATCGAAATGGCCTTGGCTGGAAACCCACAGTTGCCCCTGCCCATCGGCATTCCAACTCGCGACGCAGGCATGCGGTTCGATATAGCCTTGATGCACAGGCACCGTGCGATAGTGGCCAGACACGATCACCGCAGCGCCAGCCATGGCGGCATCAGCATCGCCGCGCGTCATGACGAGACAATTTGCGGCATTTGATGGGGAGTCAGGTGCGGGATCGAGCCCCTTGGTAATCATATGCTCGTGCAGAATCGGCGCACCTTCCGCGAGCGCATCTTCCACTTCTATAACATGCGGCAGCACTTCGTAATCGACGACGATCAGTTTGGCCGCAGCTTCGGCAATAGCCTTGGTGGTAGCCGCAACGGCGGCGGCGGCATGACCGACATAGAGCACCTTGCCGTGCGCCAGACAGGTCGCAGCAATATCGCGCAAACTGCTGCTGGTTTCACCAGCTGCGATGATCTTGGCGCTCTGTCCCGGAAAATCGGCGCTGGTGACCACCGCCTTGACACCCGGCAGGGCTTCCGCCCTGCTAGTATCGATCGAGCGGATGCGCGCATGGGCATGGGGCGAGCGCAGGATCGCGCCATGGATCATTCCGGCAGCAACAAAGTCCGGGCCATAGATCGCCTTGCCAGTAACCTTGTCGATCCCGTCAGGACGGACCGGGCGAGTGCCGACGACACGGTATTTGCTCATTGGGTCGGGGGCATTCATGCCGCGCTCCTTTGCGCCTTGGAATCTTGGCGCAGCTCTGCAGCCGCAGCGCTCACCGCGCGGACGATCTTGTCATAGCCGGTGCAGCGGCACAGGTTGCCCGCCAGCCAGTAACGGATCTCGGTTTCGTCAGGATCCGGGTTCACCTCGAGCAACGCTTTGGCCGCGACGATGAAGCCGGGGGTGCAGAACCCGCATTGCAGCGCGCCATGTTCAAGAAACTGGCGCTGCACCGGGTGGAGCACCGATCCTTCTGCCACGCCTTCAACAGTGGCGATCGACTTGCCCTCTGCCTCTACCGCCAGCACCAAGCACGAACAGACCATCTGGCTGTTAAGCATCACTGTGCAGGCTCCGCAGTCGCCCGAAGCGCAGCCTTCCTTGGAACCGGTCAGGCCCAAGCTGCCGCGCAGGACATCCAACAAAGTCTCACCCGCATCGCATAGAAATTCTGCAGGGTCACCGTTAACGGTGGTCGAAACTGCTATCTTGCTCATGCTTCACCCTTCGCGCGTGCGGCAGCGATAAGCGCCGTGCGTTTTGCCAGTACACCGGCCATCGCCGTTCGGTATTCGGCCGTACCGCGTTTGTCATCGATAGGGCGACATGCGGCACGAACGGCAGCAGCCATAGCATCCATCGCTGCGCCATCCAGCTTGCTTCCCACCAGAGCAGCACCCGCCTCAGGAACAAGAATCGCTGTGGGAGCAACAGCCCCCAGAGCAACCCGCGCCGCCGTGCAGGTTCCTGCTTCATCAAGGGTGATCGAAACTCCTGCGCCAACCACAGCGATATCCATCTCGGTACGCGGGATCGAGCGCAAATAGGCATCGGATGAGCGCGCTGGCCGCACCGGCAGGCGGATTTCGACGACGAATTCGCCAGCGGTAAGACTGGTCTTACCCGGCGCAACTGGAACCTGCTCAACCGGCACCTCGCGGATGCCTGAAGGCCCGACGATCAACACCGTAGCGCCAGCCGCGATCAGCGCCGGAATCGAATCCGCTGCCGGTGAGGCGTTGCACAAATTGCCGCCCATCGTCGCGCGGTTGCGCACTTGCACCGATCCGATCAGGTTCGCGGCCTCGACCACGCCGGGCCAAGCCTTGCACAGTCCTTCATCGCGAAGCATCCCGGTGCAAGGCATGGCTGCGCCAATAGAATAGCGCCCGTCATTGCCGAGCACCGACATCATTGCCGAAACATTCTTGATATCGACAATCGCAGTGGGCGCGGCCCGACCGCCGCGCATCTGCACGATCAGATCGGTTCCACCTGAGAGCACTTTCGCAGTCGGATCGGCAGCAAGCAGCGCCACCGCTTCCTCGCGGGTTCGGGGGGCGTGGTATGTAAGTGTGGTCATCAAATCCTCGTGGGCCGTTGCCTGTCACAGTGCAAGCTCTTGCCCGCCCTCGCAAGGGACAAGCTGATTGCTCTATCGCCCCAGCAATATGGCGGGAATCGAACTGGACGCAAGAGGACCGCCTTGTCACAGTCCCACCAAACGACACCGAGAGGAATCAACAATGGGCAAATATGTAATGGTCGTCCAGTCATCCGCAAAGGAAGGCCGCGACGATGAATACAACGAATGGTACGACACCATTCATGCTCGCGAGATATGCTCGGTTCCCGGCATTCTCACCTGCCGCCGCCTGAAAGCAACCCCAATCGCCATTCCGACCCCGGGCGCGGCCTACATCTCGCTCTACGAGATCGAGACCGACAACATCGGCGCCCTGATGACCGAGATGGGCCGCCGCTCTGCCGCAGGCGAGCAGACCCCGACCGACAGCCTCGACAAAAGTTCCGCCGCTCTGTGGATCTATGAAGACATGAGCTTGGCCGGATGAACGCAAGCACCGAAACCCGCCCAACCCTGTTCGGTATTCCCACCGAGGCCTATCTCTCCGCCGACTATGCCAAGGCCGAGCAGGACAGGCTTTGGCGCAAAGTCTGGCAGGTAGCCTGCCGCGTCGAGGAACTGGAGAAGGTCGGCGATTTCGTTACCTATGACATTCTCGATGATTCGATCATCGTCGTGCGTACCGATGAACAGACGATCAGCGCTTATCACAACGTCTGCTCCCATCGCGGACGGCGGCTGACTGCTGGTTGCGGCCACGCCAAAGGCTTCAAATGCGGCTTCCATGGCTGGACATGGGGCATCGACGGGCAGAACCTCGGCGTTGTTCGCAAATCTGGCTATGGCGAAGGGCTTTCCGCCGACGACATCCGCCTGAAAGATGTGTGGGTCGGCACTTGGGGTGGCTGGGTGTTCATCAACATGGACCCGGATTGCCAGCCGCTGCTGGATTGGCTGGGCGAAGTGGCGCCGCTGCTCAATCCCTTCGAGATGGAAAAGATGCGCTATAACTGGCGCCAGTGGCTGCACTTCCCCTGCAACTGGAAAGTGGCGATCGAGGCCTTCAACGAAGGCTATCACGTACTCGGCACCCACCCGCAGATTGCCGTTTATTCCGACAAGCCGACCTGGAGTCGTGCTCTAGGGCCGCACGGCAATTTCGGCTCGGTCGCGCGCGAAGGCGTGGGCGGGGCGACCGCCGGTGCGGCTGGCGCGCCTGATATGCGGATCGGCCTTGCCGTTTCGCTCACCCAGATCTGGGAAGAGGTGAAAGCAACCACCACAGAGGCAATGGTCAAGATCGCCCAGAACCTAGTGAACGAACTGCCCGAAGGCACCCCGGCTCACGAAGTGCACATGCATTTCATGAAGCGGGTGATCGAAGACGACGCCAAACGCGGCGTGTTCTGGCCCAAGATCGATCCCAAACACGCTCAGGAAGCTGGAACTGACGTTCACGTGTTCCCAAACACGGTGATCATCTTCGGGCCGACCTTTGCCCTGTGCTATCGCGCGCGGCCGGACGGGTTTAACCCGGATAGCTGCGTGTTCGAAGTCTACACCCTCGAGCGTTTCCCCGAAGGGCAGGAGCCAAAGCCTGAGAACCTGCACAAGCCGGAACAGACGCTGGAGCACTGGCCCAAGGTGCTGCTGCAGGATTTCTCCAACATGGGCGAAGTCCAGCGCGGGATGAAATCGATGGCATTTGGGATGGCCCGCCCGCACCCGATTGAGGAAGAAGCGGTGGTCAATTTTCACCGCGTGCTGGCAGGGTATATGGGATCTGGCGGGCCGGTAGAGTTGTAAATCCTCCCCCACCGGGGAGGATTTACCTCAACCTCGGATCAACCACTACCCGCACTGCAGCCTCAGGCCCGGACATCTGCTCGATCGCCTCGGCGACTTTGCTCGGGCCGATCCGCGCGCCGAGCCAGGGGGCAACGTCGATCCGCCCATCGCCAATCGCCCGCATGGCGAGTTCCATATCCTGCGGTTCCTCGCCGCCAGCGAACTGGATGTTGAGCCGCTTGTTCTGCGCGGCAAAGACGAACATTTTTTCCTCTTCCATGCAGTAGCCGCCCATGACGATGCGTCCGTCAAACGGAGCGGCCTCGACCAGCTGCTGAAGCATCCCGGTGCGGCCGACGCATTCGTAGATCAGGTTGGGCGGGCGGCCGACATCAGGCAGCGGGGCATGGGGTGAAGTCTCGCGCGGATCGACCGCCACATCTGCGCCCATCCGGATAGCTTCGGTCCGCCGCGCCGGGTGAAAGTCGGCGGCGACGATTGGTCCGATGCCCATCAGCTTCAGTCCAGCGATCACGCCAAGGCCGATGGCTCCACAACCGAGCACCAGCGCAACATCGCCCTTCTCAGGCCTGCCACGCCGGGCGTGCTCCAGCCCAACCGCGAGCGGTTCGATCATTGCGGCGTGATCGTCATCGAACAGGTCTGGCAGGGCGAACATCACGTTCTCGTCAAGCAGCATCAGCTCGCCATAACCGCCAGGGCAATCGTGACTGAAGCCGATCACCGCATGGGCACCCCCGGCGCGCATGATCGGCACGGAAGTGACCTTTAAACCTACCTTAACCGTACGTGCAGAGCCCGGGCCATAGTCCAGCACTTCGCCGACGAATTCATGCCCCGGCACAAAAGGCCGCGCGAAATCGAGTGCGGCATAAGGCCCGCCCATGCGCTTCGACAGATCGATCACATTCTGCCCGGCGTGGAGGAAATGCTGCTCACTCGCGCACATCCCGCAGGAATGCGTGCGCACCAGCGCCTGCCCCTTGCCGGGTACGGGATCGGGAATTTCGCCGGTGTGGACAACACCGTTCTGGATATAGGCGGCTTTCATGTTCTCTCTTCCCCTTCAGGGGAGGGGCTTCAGATGTCAGTCTTCAACCACTCGAACACCCCGGCGATCTGCGCCAGAGTCTGTTCATTTCTTGGCAGCATGATCCGCTCAACCGCGCCCGAAGTACCCAACAGGATCACCGCCAGTTCACTGCGGCTGTGTTTCTTGTCGGTGGCAAAGGCCTGCATCAGTTCGCTTATCTGACAGCCTCGTAAAGCCTCAGCCGCGCCCTGTACACTCGCAACCAGCCCGCGCACATGCGCTTCAAACGCCTGCACACGCGGATCAGATCGCTGCGTGAGGCCAAGCTGCTCACCCAGCCGCAGTGCGGCCAGCATCCCCAGCCCCACCGCAATACCGTGGCTGATGGCGAAATGGCTCGCCGCCTCCATCGCGTGGCCAAAGGTGTGGCCGAAATTGAGCACCAGCCGCTCCTTGCGGTCGAACTCGTCGATCTCGATGAACCACTTTTTGGCGCTGAGGCACAGTTCGGCAATGCCTGCGAAGCTGTCCGTGCTGCCCTGTGGTTTGGCATCCAGAGCGATGTAAGCATCGAACGCCTCTGGCCCCCGACAAATGCAGATCTTCACCGCCTCGCACAGACCGGCGGCGCGCGCTTCTGCATCGAGCGTTTCGGCGAGCAGCGGATCGATCACCACGCGCTGGGGTGGGTGGAAGGTGCCAATGATATTCTTGAACGGCCCGACATTGATCGAGCTTTTGCCGCCGATGCAGCTGTCCACCATGCTCAGCAGCGTTGTCGGCACATAGACCCACGGCACGCCGCGCATATAGACCGAGGCAGCAAAGGTAACGCAGTCTTGCACCACCCCGCCGCCAACGCCGATCAGCGTCGTCTGGCGGGTGGCGCCTCGCTGTTTGATCGCCTCGATCAGCGCCGACATGCGGTCTAGCGATTTGGTTTCTTCCTCCGCTTTCAGCGTGATCGCATCAATGCCCAGAGCAGCGAAACGAGGGGCGAGGAAGTCATCGATGATGAACAGGTAGTCGCCGGTTTGCGTCAGCTCGCGGTCAAGCAGGCCGTTGCCAATCGCGATATTGTAGCTGCCCGACGAACTGGCAATTTCGATGGCGACCGGCTCAGACGAGAATGGCATTGCTCATCCCAAGATCGACGGTGATGGATTGCCCGCTGATCGAGCGGTTTTCGGGCGAGCAGAGGAACAGGATCGTTTCCGCCACGGTATCAAGGTCGGTCAGGCGATTGGCCCCGGTCTTGCCCTTGATGCCCTCTAGCTGCGCCGACGTGAGGTTGGCAGTGGTCATCGGCGTGTCCAGCACCCCGGGCAGAACGCCATTGACCAGATGGCCAAGGCCGCCAAGATCGACCGCAGCCGAGCGAACAAGCCCGCCGATGGCAGCCTTGGTGACGGTGTAAGAAAGCTTGTCCTGCCGCGCCCGCTCCTGCCAGATCGAACTGACAATGGCTAGGCGCGCACCAGCCTTGCTCAGCATCCCCGCCTTGAGCAGCGCCGAGGCTGACGTCAGCACGGAGAGGACGTTGGCATCATAAAGCTCGCGGTGCCGCTGCGGATCAAAGTCCAGCAAGGAATCGGCCAGATTGGCACCGTGTGCCCAGCACACAGCATCAAACGGTGCTTCGCCCGCCAAATCAACCTGCGGGTCGCCATTCAGCGGATCATAGCGGACATAGCGCAGGTTCTCGCCATCCGGGGCCGCCCCCGCCTGCCGCGATGCGCCAACCACGTTCCAGCCGCGGGCGAGAGCATGGCGCGCAACGGTTGAACCAATACCGCCGGTCGCACCGAACAGCAGGAGACGCCAAGGCTTTGCATCGTTCATGCTATATCTCTGACGAATGGGGATTCGTTTGGCAAGGCGGCGGGCCGGTTTGTCCTATTCCGCAAGCGCCGCCCTGATCGCAGGCATGGCTTTTTCGAGCAGATGCAGGCTCTTCCAGCCTTCGTCTGGCGAAAGGCCACCGAGCAGCGGCTGCAGGCCCAGCGAGGTCTTGTCTTCCATCTTGCGCGCCTGTTCGATCAACTGATCGGGCGTCCAGCAAGCGAACAAGGCGGCCTGACGCAGCACAGCCGGATCGGTCAGCCCCTTGAACGGTGAGCTTGAGGCATCGCCCTCGGCTTCGGCCCATTTGGCATATTCGGTGATCACGTGGACGGCGTGGCGCTCGATGGCTTTCCAGCCAGCTTCCGGATCCTCGCAGAGGTGGATGGCGAGCGGCATGCCGGACTTGGGCATATTGTATTGCCCGGGAGCGCGGCCCAGCTTGGCGCATTCCTCAAGGTAGATCGGCACCAGCTCGCCCTTCATCGGGCCAAAGCCGACGCCAAACCGCGCCGCCCGCTTGGCCGAAGCCGGAACCCCGCCACCAACCAGAATGATGTCCTCAGGCCGCTTCACCGGCAGTGGGCGGACGAGGACCGGCTTGCCATTCATCTCGAATCGCTCGCCATTCAGCGCGCGCAGGATCAGTTCGATGTGCTCGTCGAGCAGACGTCCACGGTCCTTCAGGCTCTTGCCGAACATGGCGAATTCAAACGGCACATAGCCCGCGCCGAAGATGACGTTGAGGCGCCCGTTCGATATCAGGTCAACCAGCGCGATCTGTTCGGCGATGATCACCGGATCGTGCAGCGGCAGGATCACCGCGCCGAGCATAAAGGTCACCTTGCTGGTCCGCGCCGCCATGGCCGAGGCTAAGGTGAATGGCTGCGGCAGATAGCCGTCATCCGATCCGTGATGCTCCATCAATCCGATGCGATCGACGCCGATTTTGTCGCCGAATGCCGCCATATCGATAGCGGCGGCGTATAGCTCATGCGTTGGCGCAGCCCATTCAGGTGAGCGCATATCGAACGAGAGGGTTATCTTGACGTCTCGGGCCACGGTCAGCCTTTCAGCACGGTATAGGAGGGATCGCTTCGGTCGCGCCGGGCAATGTCATGCACTTTCATCGGCGCAACCTCGCGCATTTCATCCATCTCCATCACCGCACGCCGGTGATCGAGCGCCCAACGCCCTTCACGCTTTGACCAGGTATCGATGTAGCGGCTGATCACGCTCATCTGCATGGTTTTGCCATCGCGCACCATCCGCAGGGTAGCGGTGACATAGCTTTCGCTCCCTGCCTTATCGCCATCGAGTTCGATCACGATGTTCGACATCTGGTGCGAATGCTGCTGCAATCCAGCGTGCTGCGCGCAAACATGATCGATGAACCCGCGCCCGGTGCCTTGATAGTTTTGCCCGTAATCCGCCGTGCCGCCCTCGTGCCAGATTGAATAGCCAAGCTGGTGATCAATCCGGTCCATCGCACGACAATAGCGATAGATCTGGTCGGTGATCGCCTGCCGGTCGGCCAGCTGGATGATTAAGTCGGCCATCACTTCTTCGCCGCATAGGCAGTGGACATTTCCTCAATCATCACGATCCGAGCGCGGCGGGCATCGGGTGACTGCGGCGCGAAGCCGGGCTGATCATTAGGCGAACCCCAGTTGTAGATCGGTCCATGCGGCAATTGCTCAAGGCCGATCCGCGCCACATCGACCGGGCTGGCCATGTCGCTCGGGATTGGCTGGCCGCCCTCTTCCAGAATCTTGCGGTGCGCCGGCGTATCCGTCCGCCCTAGGATGAGGTTCAGAACATCGATGCCGTAGTGGCGGAACTCAGCCCAAAGTCCCTCGGCCAAGTTCATGACGAATCCCTTAGACGCGCAATAGACACCAAGGCCGTTCAGACCGCCATAGCAGGCACCCGAACCAACAAGGATCATGCCTCCACGACCCCGCGCGCGCATGCCCTGTCCGAAATGATGGACCAGCTTCATCGTGGTGGAAACGTTCATCGCCACCAACGCTTCCCAATCGGCGATATCGCGATCAAGGAACAGCGAGCCGTTGGTATCGGCCCCGGCATTGGCGATCATCAGGCCCACCTCGAACGGCGCGGCGATTTCGGCAATGCGGGTTGCGGCGTCTTTCTTGGTCAGATCGACAGTAGCGGTGATCACCTTTACGGTGTGCGCCTTGCCGATCTCTTCAGCCAGCGCATCCAGAGGACCTTCGCGCCTGGCAATGAGGATCAGGTTGAGGCCTTTTGCAGCAAGCTGTCGGGCAAATTCCGCCCCAGTCCCTTCCGACGCACCGGTGATCAGCGCCCAAGGTCCATACTTTGCAGCGAATTCCGCCATTTTCTCAATCTCCCGATTGCCCACAACATGGCATGGACATGCGGGATTCTGAAAGGCAACAAGCAGTGTTGCCCAGCTAATCGGCTGGGCGATACGACATCCCGGCCAGCGATTTGATGGCACGATCAACTACGGTCAAGGCAAACGAAACATATCCAACTGCGCCACCGGAGCGAAGCTTCGCCGGTGCAGCGGGGTCGCACCGTGGGTTCGCAGCGCAGCCATGTGTTCGGGCGTGCCATAGCCCGCGTTGCGCTCCCAGCCGTAATACGGGTGCTTTTCTGCAGCAGCGCGCATCAAGGCATCGCGGTGTTCCTTTGCGATGATCGAGGCGGCGGAAATGCAAGGCTCAAGCGCATCGCCGCCAACAATCGCTCGGGCAGGCCAACGCCAGCCCTCTGTGCGGCCAGCCGGAGTAAGGTTGCCGTCAATCAGAACCTCATCAATCGCGCCCTCGATTTGCGCGACCAATCGTTCCACGGCGCGGGTCATCGCCAACATCGTGGCGGCGAAAATGTTGATCCGGTCGATCTCTTCAACGCTGGCAATGCCGAGCGACCAG
>CANGBE010000021.1 GCA_947451875.1 Sphingomonadaceae bacterium
CGGCAGAACCCGGCGCCATCCCGGGCAACATTGCCAAGGCAGCCGGTTCCGGTGACGGCTGGTTCGGTCATCCTCCTCAGCTCAAGCGCCTGTTCACCACCGAGATGTGGGAGCGCTTTGGCTATTATGGCATGAGGGCGATCCTGACCCTCTATCTCGCCAAGCATTTCCTGTTCAAGGATACCACCAGCACAGCGATCTATGGCGGCTTTACCGCACTGGTTTACCTTACCCCGCTGATCGGCGGCCTGATCGCTGATCGCCAGCTGGGTTCGAAGCGCTCAGTCAAGTTCGGCGCGATCCTGATGGCGGCGGGCTATTTCACCCTGTGCTTCGGCGGCGATGCCGCCAAACCCTATGCTGAATTTGATGGTCAGCGCTACGAAGTCACTGTGTCCAAGCAGGACAAGGTGGAGACACGCTCGATCTCGCTGGGCGGACAGACGCTGGTCATCAAGGGTAACGACGACAAGACGGTCTCACTGCTCGGCGCCGATGGCAAGGAAGTGCGCAAGATTGCCAAGGATGGCTTCAAGTCCGACGGCGAGCGTTCGCCGCTGTTCGTCGCCATTCTGCTGCTCGGCCTTGCCGCTGTGACCATCGGAAACGGCTTCTTCAAGCCTAATATCTCGACCATAGTTGGCTCGCTATATGCCGATGGAGATCGGCGCCGCGACGCTGGTTTCACGATCTTTTATATGGGCATCAACCTTGGCTCGCTGATCTCGCAGTTCTTCTGCCCGATCCTTGCCGAGTCAGTGGGTTGGTGGGCCGGATTTGGCCTTGCCGCGATTGGCATGACCTGCTCGTGGCTGCTGTTCCAGTTCGATGGCGGAAGGCTTAACGGCTATGGTGATCGTCCGGCCGGAGCCAGCGCGAGCAAGGACTGGATGGTCTATGGCGGCGCGCTGCTGGCGATTCCGCTGGTCTGGTTCCTGTTCAACAACCTGATGGGCTATGTCGCGCCCAAGGCTGGCGAGGGTGTTGTCGGCTATTTCCTCGGCCTGCCGATCATGGGCAAGCTGATGTTCGGCACCTTCCTCGTCGCGGTTCCCGGCATCCTGATCTGGTCGTTCACCGCGGGCAGCCGCAAGGAGTTCCAGATGATGTTCGCCGCGATGGTGCTGATCGTGTTCAACACCGTGTTCTGGACGCTGTTCGAACAGGCCGGATCGTCGCTCACCCTGTTTGCCGAGCGTAACACCGTGCTTGAAATCGGTTGGACCGGACCGCTGTTCGCCATGTTCCGCGCCTCCCCTGCCAGCTATTATGGCTTCTTCATTGCCGTGTTCGGCGGAGTAAGTTCGCTGGCTTATTGGTTCTTTTCGAACGGCGAGGGTCCAGCCGTAAAGCGCACGATGCGCAATGCCTTCAGCGTAATCGCCGTTCTGGGCGTGATCGGGATGCACATTGCCCGCCTGCGCGGCTTTGGCAGCGAGGCGGTCTATGTCATGCCCGCCGGACAGACGCAGATCTTCAACGCCCTGTTTATCGTCGCGCTGGCACCGATCTTCAGCATGATGTGGAATGCGATGGCGCGCAGAGGCATGGAACCGCCGATCCCGGTCAAATTCGGCATTGCGCTGATGGGCGTTGGACTGGGCTTCCTGCTACTGGTTTGGGGTTCACAATTCGCTGATAGCCAGTTCAAGGTCGGCATGGTCTGGCTGGCCGGGCTCTATCTGATCCATTCGATAGCCGAACTTTGCATCTCGCCCGTTGGCCTGTCGATGATCACCAAGCTATCGATACCGCGCATTGTCGGCATGATGATGGGCGTGTGGTTCCTGTCGATTGCTGTCGCGCAATATGTCGCGGGCATTGTCGCCGGTAACGCCAGCGTCGAAACCGTGGGCGGACAGGTGACCAACATGAAGGTCAGCCTCGATACCTATGTCGGCGTGTTCACCACGATCAGCCTCTGGGCGATCGGCCTTGGCGCAGCGCTGCTGGTGTTGTCCTGGCCGCTCAAGCGGCTGATGCACGGGGTGAAGTAGGGGGCTTACTGATCACATTGCAAATCAGGCTCCCTTGTTATACATGTATGACAAAGGAGCCTCGCCATGCTTGCCGTCCGTCTCGATCCCGAACTTGAAGCGCGTTTGGATGCTGTTGTTAAAAGCAGCGGGCGATCAAAGAGCAACATCATGCGCAAGGCTCTGCAAGATTGCATCGACGAACTTGAAGATATTGCGCTACTCGAAGCCGCGCTGCGCGATCCTGATGCCGGGAAGCGCATTTCTCACGCTCAGATGAGGCGCGAACTTGGCCTGGACGCTTGAATACGAAGCGGCAGCGCGCAAACAACTACGCAAACTCGGAGGCGCTCCTGCTGCCCGGATAATTGCGGGACTCGAGAAGATCGCGCAGCTCGATAATCCTCGCAGTCGCGGGAAGGCGATGCTCGACAACTACGCTGGCTACTGGCGCTATCGGTTTGAAGATTTTCGCGTCATCGCAAAAATTGAGGACGACAAGCTTATCATAGCGGTTGTGGCCGTTGGCCACCGCCGCGAGGTTTATGGTTGAGCCTTGCTTGCCAGCCCCATATCCAGCCATCGCCCAAAGTTGCGCAAGGTTACGGGCCAGTCTTTCGGCCAATCGGGATATGCTTTCTCGCAAAAACCTTGCCGTTCGGCGAAGTCTCTCGGCCAATCCATGCTCCAGTCGCCATCGTCGATCCACAGGTTCATATCGAGATCGTCGTCGGGGTGCGGAGTGAATTTCGGCTCCAAATAGGATGCTGTAGTATTCCACAGGAACTCAGTTGTCGCTGAACTGACGTTGCGCAGCATCTGCTCTGTGAATTCCGCTTTGGTGGGATTTGGGCGACGCGCTAGCAATCGAACCTGTTGCTTTCTGGTGTTCCGCCAAGCAATCCCAAACCAAATGCAAAGGCAAACAACGACAAATGTTGCGGGGAACAGCCAGTGTGGCAAATCGCCCCTCAAGCCCGAACCTCCCCAACCCCCGCGTCATTCCAGCGGAGCGCCTTCAGCACTGTCTCGACAATCTGCGGGGCATTGAGCCCGGCGGTATCGTATTGCTTCTCGGGCGAATCATGGTCCTGAAACACATCGGGCAGGCGCATGGTGCGGATGGTCAGCCCGGCATCGGTCAGGCCTTCGTCGCTGGCCATGGTCAGCACGTGTGCGCCAAGGCCGCCGATTGAGCCTTCCTCAACCGTGACGATCACGTCATGCGTCGCCATCAGCTTGCGGATGAGTTCCTCGTCAAGCGGCTTGGCGAAGCGCAGGTCGGCGACGGTGGTGGACAGGCCCTTGGCTTCAAGCTGGTCTGCCGCTTTCAGGCTTTCGGCCAAACGCGTGCCGAGTGAGAGCAGGGCGATCTTGGTTCCGTGGCGAACAATCCGACCTTTGCCGATTTCCAGACGCTCAGGCACTTCTGGTAGCGCAACGCCAACGCCATTGCCGCGCGGATAGCGGAAGGCAATCGGGCCGGAATCGTGAAGCGCCGCCGTGTGCGTCATGTGGGCTAGCTCGGCCTCATCGGCGGCGGCCATGACCACGAAGTTAGGCAGAGTGGCGAGGTAGGTTACGTCGAACGAACCGGCGTGAGTCGCCCCATCCGCACCGACGAGGCCCGCGCGATCAATCGCGAAACGCACTGGCAGATTCTGGATCGCCACATCGTGGACAACCTGATCGAAAGCGCGCTGGAGGAAGGTGGAATAGATCGCGCAGAACGGCCGCATCCCTTGCGCGGCCAGGCCTGCGGCGAAGGTAACAGCGTGCTGCTCGGCAATGCCGACGTCGAAGGAGCGATCCGGGAACAGTTCGGCAAACTTATCTAGCCCGGTGCCGCTCGGCATAGCCGCAGTGATAGCGCAGATCGTGCTGTCGCGCTGTCCCTCGGCGATCAGCGCCTTCGCAAACACATTGGTATAGCTCGGCGGGCCGCTGGCACCCTTCACCTGCTCGCCAGTGATGACATCGAACTTCTGCACGCCGTGATACTTGTCGTCGGCTTCTTCAGCCGGGGCATAGCCTTTGCCCTTCTTGGTGACGACATGGATCAGGCAAGGCCCTTCGGCGGCATCGCGCACATTCTCAAGGATCGGGATCAGCTGCTCGAGATTGTGCCCGTCGATCGGCCCGACGTAATAGAGTCCAAGCTCTTCAAACAGAGTGCCTCCCATCCACCAGCCGCGTGCCATCTCGTCGGTGCGCCGTGCGGCCTTGTGCAGAACCTCGGGCAGCTTGCGCGACATCCGCCGGGCGATATCGCGCACCCTCAGGAACGGACGCGAGCTCACCAGCCGGGCGAGATAGGCCGAAAGGCCGCCCACCGGCGGCGCAATCGACATGTCATTGTCATTGAGGATAACGACCAGCCGGTTGCCCGCCGCCTTGGCATTATTCATCGCCTCATAGGCCATGCCCGCCGACATCGCGCCGTCACCGATCACCGCAATCCCGCGCCCGGGATTGCCAGCCAGCTTGTTCGCCACGGCAAAGCCCAGCGCTGCCGAAATCGAGGTGGAGCTGTGCGCCGTGCCGAACGGATCGTATTCGCTCTCGCTGCGCTTGGTGAAGCCCGATAGCCCGCCGCCCTGCCTGATCGTGCGGATGCGGCAGCGGCGGCCGGTGATGATCTTATGGGGATAGGCCTGATGGCCAACGTCCCATACCAGCCGATCCTCGGGCGTATTGAACACATAGTGGATCGCCACGGTCAGCTCGACAACGCCGAGGCCGGAGCCAAGGTGCCCGCCAGTCTGACCAACCGCAGAGATCATCTCGCTGCGAAGTTCATCGGCCAACTGCCGCAACTGCGCAGGGGCCAGCTTGCGCATATCGTCTGGCGTGTCGACCGTATCGAGCAGAGGGGTGGCCGGTTCGGGGCTCATTCGCCTGCCCTTACACAGCTGTTACGCCTAAGTCGATTGTTCCATTGCTATCGCCCCCTGCAACAGGCCATTTCCTCAACCCCCATGCGTGCCTATGTTGCGAGCATGGCCCAGGTCCTGCCCCCATCCATCGAGCAATGGTTCACCGCGCGTGGTTGGCGCTTGCGGCGCCATCAGGCAGAGATGCTGGCGGTGGCGCAGAGCGGGAGCCACGCACTGCTCACCGCCGACACCGGCGCGGGAAAGACTCTGGCGGGATTCCTTCCAACGCTGGCTGAGTTCGCTGGCGATGATATCCCCCAAGACGGCTTGCATACGCTCTACATCTCGCCGCTTAAGGCGCTGGCGCACGATGTGCAGCGCAACCTGCTCTCGCCTGTTAGCGATATTGGCCTGCCGATCCGCATCGAGACCCGCAGCGGTGACACGCCATCCGATCGTAAGGCGCGTCAACGCGCGAGGCCGCCGCATATCTTGCTGACTACGCCTGAATCGTTGTCGCTGCTGCTGTCCTACCCTGAGAGCGCGACCCTGTTTGCCACGCTCAAACGTGTGGTGATCGATGAAGTCCACGCGTTTGCCACATCCAAGCGTGGCGATCTGCTGTCTCTGTCTCTCGCCCGGTTGCAGACTTTGGCGCCAGATATGCAGCGAGTGGCGTTATCGGCGACTATTGCCGATGCGCAAAGTTTCCGTACGTGGCTTTCACCTGGCGGTGATCCACAGGCCGTCGTGCTGGTGGAAGGAGAGAATGGCGCTCCGCCAGAGGTTTCTGTGCTGCTTCCCGTGGAAGAGCGCGTGCCGTGGTCCGGTCATGCCGCGACATGGGCGATCCCGCAGCTAATGACGGCGATAAAGGCCAATCGCACGACGCTGGTTTTCGCCAATACGCGCTTCCTTGCCGAGCTGATTTTTCGGCTGTTGTGGGATGCCAACGAGGATACGCTACCGATCGGTATCCACCACGGCTCGCTCTCCAAAGAGGCGCGGCGCAAGGCGGAGGGCGCAATGGCTCGCGGCGAGTTGCGTGCTTTGGTCTGCACTTCCAGCCTCGATCTGGGCGTCGACTGGGGGGACATTGATCTGGTTGTGCAAATGGGTGCGCCGAAGGGATCGTCGCGGCTGCTGCAGCGGATCGGGCGGGCGGGCCACCGGCTCGATTGCCCAAGCCGCGCTTTACTCGTGCCGGGGAACCGCTTCGAATACCTGGAGGCCATGGCGGCAAAGGCGGCGGTGGACGATGGTCAGCGCGATGGTGAAGACTTTCGCCCTGGCAGTCTCGATGTGCTCGCCCAGCATGTGATGGCGCTCGCCTGTGCTGGGCCTCTGGATGAGGTGAGCTTGCTGGCTGAACTGCGGCTGGCGCATCCCTATGCTGGGCTTGACGCGGCAGCGCTGGGGCGGGTGCTCGATTTTGTTGCGACCGGCGGTTATTCGCTTCGCGCCTATGAGCGGTTCAAGCGGATTGTTAGGGACAAACTGGGCATCTGGCGGCTTTCCCATCCTGAACATGCGGCACGGCACCGGATGAATGCCGGGATCATCGTCGATTCTGAAATGCTTCACGTCCGCTTCCGAAATGGGCGTGAGCTTGGCAGGGTTGAGGAGAGCTTTGGCGCAAGTCTGCGCCCGGGCGATACCATCCGCTTTGCGGGCATGGACCTAGAGGTTGAGTCTCTGCGCGATCTCGATCTGATCGTGCGTGCAGCCAGGAAGTCTGGGCAGATTCCCAGCTACATGGGATCGCGAATGCCGATCTCGACGCAACTTGCAGCGCGGGTTCGTGCCATGATTGTTGATCGGGCTGGCTGGGCGGGGTTTCCTGATGACGTCCGGGAGTGGCTGGAGATGCAGGACTGGCGCAGCCGCCTGCCCGGGCCAGACGAACTGCTGGTCGAGAGTTTTCCGCTCAAGAAACAGCACTATTGCGTGTTTTACACGTTCGAGGGGTGGAACGCGAACCAGTCTTTAGGAATTCTGATAACCCGGCGAATGGAGGGGCTCGGCCTCTCGCCGCTTGGCTTTGTTGCCAGTGATTATGCGCTCGCGGTCTGGGGTCTGAAGCCTATCACTGATCCTGCCGCGCTGCTTACCGGCGACATGCTGGCGGATGAATTCACGGATTGGGTTCAGAACAGCTATCTGCTGCGCCGGGCCTTTCGCGAGGCGGCAGTGATAGGCGGACTGGTTGAACGGCAGCTTCCGGGGAAACGGAAATCGGGCCGTCAGGTTACCTTTTCGACCGACCTGATTTATGACGTACTCAGGAAACATGAGCCCGACCATGTGCTGATCGAGGCAGCTTGGGCAGATGCGCGCGTGCGGCTGACCGATGTCGAGCGGCTGGCGCAGGTGCTTGAGCGGGCAGGCGAACGACTGGTCCATGTCGAACTTGATCGGGTTTCACCGATGGCGGTTCCGGTGCTCGTGATGATCGGCCGTGAAAGCCTGCCCGCTGGGGCTGCTGACGATGAGCTGCTGATCGAGGCGGAAAGTCTGGCGGGGCTGGCGATGCGTGGGGATTGATTGGATTGGGAGTCGAGGTTGACACAGTTGACACTGTGTAAACCTCGTTTTTGCGAAATTTTTGTAGGCTTTTTAGTAGTTTATGGCAGGTTTTAGGCTCTGGATTGACACAGACAAATCGCGGGAAAATCGCAAATTGCAGGATCAACGGGTTCAAAGAGCAGCCGCCGTTTTGCCAAAGCGCTGAGATGTAGGAAACCGGTTTTTCAGTGCTGGCTCCCCTTCCGCTTTCTTGAGGGGCCGGAGGTGGGTGACCGCGCGTGGTGGGCCGTATTCCGGCTGGTCCATCCCTAACCCCTCCCGCTCGCGGGAGGGGCCTTGAAGCCGCCAGGCACAACGAAAAAGGGAGCGGATTGCTCCGCTCCCTCAATCGGCCTTTCGGCGCATGGTTTTAGTGGATCAACCTATCAGTTTGGTTTTTCCGAGCCCGGAGCGCGTCCGAACTGATAGTATTGCTCGTTGCCGACAAAACCGAAGGCAGTAACGCCCGAGGCCTTGATCAGGTTCAGCGCCTTGGCAGCCGTATCATAGGGCGCCTGAGCATCGGGCTGGAAGTCCAGCTCGGGTTCTGGGCTATATTTACGGGTTGCCTGCAGATCGGCGTAGAGCTGCTCGGTGGAAACGGGCGTACCATTCCACATGACCTGACCATTGCCATCAATGGTGACCATGTTCTTGATTGGATTGATCGGGGGCGGCGGTGAATCCTTCGGCGGAGGGCCGGGAAGATCAATATTCACCGCGTGCGTAGCCACCGGAATGGTGATGATGAACATGATGATGAGAACGAGCAGAACGTCGATCAACGGCGTCATGTTCATTTCCATCATCGGCGCGCCATCATCCTTGCCGCCTGACATTGCCATGGAAAGTTACTCCTGAATTACCTGAAGCAGACCGGCATTTCGCCGCTCGGCCTTGAATTGCCAAGTTCGGGGATTACCCGTTTGGATCGATCGGGGTCGAAATGAAGCCTACCGTGGGATAGCCCGAAACCTGCACGTTGAAGATCGTGCCGGCAATGCAGCGCCAAGGCGCATTCACATCGCCGCGGATATGAACCTGCGGGATAAGTTCCGGATTGGCCGCCATGGCTTCAGGGCCACCTGCGCGCTTCACCAGCGCATCAAGCCGCTTGTAGGCCATGTCACGAAGTTCGTCCGAATCGACCGGGGTAATATTGTTGAAATAGACCCGGCACTCGCCGCCACGATTCGCGCCTTCGAAACCCTCGTCACCGGCCGAGCGGCCAGCAGCGTCGGTGGTGCTCACCGTCAGCAGCAGGTTTTCGACCTTGTTCTTCGATTCGGTCGAAACCAGGATCGGGATGTGGAGCTTCTGAATCGTCTGGATCGCGATTGGAACCGCGATAAGAAAGATGATCAGGAGCACCAGCATGATGTCCACTAGCGGCGTCGTGTTGATGTCGGACATCGGCTTATCGTCGCCGCCGCCTACTGCCATCGCCATAGTTGATTCCTACTCTTAAGTCTTGTTGCCCGCAGCCCACGCTTTACCACTTTAATGCGGCGGCGGGGGCCGGCGGCGGAAGCCCGAAAGCCTCCGCCGTCACTCACCAAATCTTACGACTTGGCCGGAGCAGCCGGGGCCGGCTTGGCAGCAGCTGCAGGCTTTGCAGCAGCCACGGCAGGACGAACAGCGCCCTTCGAGTTGATGTAGGCCAGTACGTCTGTCGAGAAAGAAGCGAGATCTTCGCTGACCTTCTTGTTGCGAGCCTGGAGGTAGTTGTAACCAAGCACCGCGGGAACGGCCACGATCAGGCCGAGCGCGGTCATGATCAGCGATTCACCAACCGGACCTGCAACCTTGTCGATCGAAGCCGAACCGGAGATGCCGATGGCGATCAGGGCGCGGTAGATGCCGACCACAGTACCGAACAGACCGACGAAAGGAGCGGTCGAACCGACGGTAGCAAGGAACGACAGGCCCTTGTTAAGGTATGAGTTGATCGCAGCTTCCGAGCGAGCAAGCGAACCATGCAGCCAATCGTGCGCGTCAAGGGCATCACCCATCTTGCCGTGCTGTTCTTCAGCAGCAAGGCCGTCATCAGCGATCTGGCGATAGGCAGTATTCTTGTCGAGCTTGGCAGCGCCTTCGCGCAGCGTCGGTGCGCGCCACAAGTTGGTGAGCGAACCGGCCTGCTTCATGATTTTGTTCTGGTCGATCCACTTGGTGATCAGGATGAAGAACGAACCGAATGACATGATCGCCAGAATAGTGGCGGTTGTCAGCGCGATATAGTTCGGGCTCCCATCCGGAAACATCATTTCCTTGAAACCGAACTTGGTCTGAGGAGCGGCCTTGGCGGCTGCGGCGAGAAGTTCAAAAACCATGCGATAATCCTCTTCAAAACTAAAAATGCATTAAGACTTGAAAGAACTCCGGCACCGCGCCGGAGCCCCGTGAAAATCAATCTTTCGGGATCACCCAGCGGATCTTGTTAGAATAGCTGCTAGTGGTGGGCTGCCCTTCGCCGTCTGTCGCAGGGGTAAACCTGGCGCGCGACTTGATCTTGGCGCAAGCTGTCGCGTCGAGATCGGGGCTACCGCTCGATCCGGTAACCTGACACTCAATGACCTTACCGTCCGTGCCAATCGTAACGCGGAAGCTGGTGGTACCCTGACGCTCTTCGCGAAGCGCGGCCGATGGGTAGTCACTGGTCGTCGCCCAGTTGCCAGGATTGCCCTTGGGAACGGCACCCTTGGGCGCGAACCGCGGTGGCGGAGGAGCCTGTGGGGCAGGCGGAATGATTACCGGCGGTGGGGCCGGAGGCGGCGTCGCCACGGTCTGCACCGGCGGTGGCGCAGGGGCCAAATTGACCTTCGGAGGAGGCGCGACGATCGGCGGAGGCGCGATCTTCTTAGGAGGAGGCGGTGGCGGCTCCTCCTTCTTCTCTTCCTTCTTGACGTCGATAGTCGTCACCCGTTTCACGACCTGCTTGAAGCCTTCATAAGCCAACCCGCTAATCAGCAGGTAGCCCACGACGACGTGAAGCAGGGCAACAACGACAAAGGCGGTAGCACGGTTACCGCTCATCTGTTGGTCAGCGTAAGCCATTCAGACGCATCACTCCATAAACAACACTCTCAGTCGTCTTGGAGAAAGAACGACTTCGAGCCTCTCGATCAATGCGCGATTCAGCGTATCGATCAAGCCCAAAACTTAACAATCCCACCCTGCCGGTAGTCCGGAGCCGCCCGAACCCTGAGTGCTGACCCGTGGTTTCCGTGCGGCAAATCGGGCCATGTTCTTTTATTAGCCCGTAATTTCGTGACCTTTAACGCCGAGTCTGGACCGGCGCAACGCCTTAATCGGCTCTTGCTACAGGTTAACCGCTGATTCACATGTGTTAAGGCCAATTCTTATTGCCTGGTGCGGCGAGTCGTATGAATTTTCGGCGTTCTGCCAAATGCTTGTGGAGTTTGTAAATGTTTATCCCGCGCCCTTGGGTGCCAGCCATACTGTTGCTTCTATCTCTTATCGGGACGGAAACAGTTGCCTATGCCGCGCCTCAATCGCCAAAAACAACCCCAGCGCGAATCTCTGCAACCTATGCTGATCTGGCTGATCTGGCCGAGATGGCACCGCTTGTACTGCGTGCAAAAATCACCAAGGTTGCCGAACTTGATCCGAAAAAAATCAGCAGCCTGAGCCCGGAGAGCAAACCGAAAAGCGGATGGGCGCGACTTTATGTCGAGGCCGTTGCCTCTAGCTTGCTGACTGGCCCAGCCGCCGTAGGCGAAGCGCAGCGCTATCTCGCCGACGTGCAGCGTGATTCCAGGGGCAAAGTGCCGAAGCTCAAGAAGCTCGACGTGCTACTGTTCGCCCGTCATACTGAGGGGCCGGCTGGCGAACTGCAACTGGTTGCCCCAGACGCACAGCTGTTATGGGACGGCGCCACCGAAGCGCTACTGCGGAAGGTCTTGTCGGAGATCTACGCGCCTGATGCGCCGCGCCACATTTCGGGCGTGCGCGAGGCGATTTATGTGCCGGGCAACCTGACCGGTGAAGGCGAGACGCAGATTTTTCTCTCGACCACTGACGACGAGCCCGCGGCGATTACCGTGCTGCATCATCCCGGGCTGCCCGTAACATGGTCTGTCTCGTGGTCTGAAGTCGTCGAATCGTCGGGTCTCGCTCCCGCGCATGACACGCTGACCTGGTACCGCCTTGCCTGCTTCCTCCCGCCAGCACTACCCTCGGGCGCGGACGTTTCGGCGACGCTAGCAGACAGGGCGCAGGCCGAAGCCGATTATCAGAAGGTGATGGCCGATTTGGGGCCGTGTTTGCGGAATCGGAGTTAAGCCCCTTTTGACAAGGAAGAGCGGTACTAGCCTTTCTTTCCGCCTTCGCTTAGGGGCCGCGACGAAAGGGAAGATCATGTCCGAACCACTTCGTATCGCTCTGGCTGGCCTGGGAACCGTGGGGGCGGGCGTGATTCGCCTGATCGAGGCCAATGCCGCGCTGATCGCGCGCCGCGCCGGACGGCCACTGCAGGTGACCGTGGTTTCCGCGCGCGACCGCAACAAGGACCGCGGCATCGACCTTTCACCCTATGCCTGGGAAGACGACATGGTCATCATGGGCGAGCGCGCCGATGTTGACGTGGTGGTTGAACTGGTCGGAGGATCGGATGGCCCGGCCTTGGCGCTGGCCCGCACCACTATCGAAGCCGGCAAGGGTTTGGTCACTGCCAACAAGGCGATGATCGCGCACCACGGGCTCGAGCTGGCGCAAAAGGCCGAAGCCGCCGCCGTGCCGCTCAAGTTTGAAGCAGCTGTTGCGGGCGGCATCCCGGTTATCAAGGGCCTGCGCGAAGGCGCGGCGGCCAATGAGTTCAGCCGAGTTTACGGCATCCTCAACGGCACCTGCAATTACATCCTCTCGACCATGGAAGACACCGGCCGCGATTTCGCCGCAGTGCTCGCCGAGGCCCAGGCCAAGGGCTATGCCGAGGCTGATCCTGCCTTCGATATCGAAGGTACCGACGCGGCGCACAAGCTGTCGATTCTTGCGGCGATTGCCTATGGCGCGAAGATCGATTTCGCTGCGGTGGATACGACGGGAATTAGCAAAATTCTTGCTGCTGACATCGCCCAGGCCGACAGTCTTGGCTATGTTATCCGCTTGATCGGCATGGCCAGCACCGAGAATTCGAACGGAACCGAGCGCCTGTTCCAGCGGGTTCAGCCACATTTGGTGCCGTTTGATCACCCGCTTGCCCATGTTGACGGCGCGACCAACGCTGTGGTGGCGGAAGGCAACTTTTCAGGGCGCCTGCTGTTTCAAGGCGCTGGTGCCGGTGACGGGCCAACCGCTAGTGCGGTGGTCGCCGATCTGATCGATATCGCGCGTGAAATGGAGCGGGGGGGTGAAGCTGGCGCGCCGTTCTCAGTCCCGGTTGCCGAGCTAGTCGCCATGGACCGGGCCGATACCGGCCACCGAATGGGCCGCTCCTACATCCGATTCGTTGTGGCAGACCGACCGGGCGTGCTGGCTGAAATCACCGCGGCAATGCGGGATGCCGGGGTCTCCATCGAAAGCCTGATCCAGAAAGGCCGCCATGACGAAGACGGTGAAGTGCTTGTCGCTATGGTTACCCACGAGGGCCCGGAAAGCGCTGTTGCCGAAGCCGTGCGTATGCTGGAAGGATCAGCCAGCCTGACCCGCGCGCCCTTAGTGATGCATATTTTGGCCGATTAATATGTCCGACTAATGTCGGCACCGGGCCGGTGCCGCAAGGCAGGCGCGGATGTGACTGCCACACTCCTATCGGTCGGAAATCTCACCA
>CANGBE010000022.1 GCA_947451875.1 Sphingomonadaceae bacterium
GGGCCACGCAGTTAACGGTGATGCCGCGCGTCGCCAGTTCCTGTCCGAGCGACTTCGACATGCCAACAAGGCCAGCCTTCGCCGCCGCATAGTTAACCTGCCCGGGATTGCCAGTCGCGCCGACAACGCTGGTTACGCTGACGATGCGGCCAAAGCGGGCTTTCATCATCGGCTTGGCAGCAGCGCGCATCAGGCGGAAAGCGGCCTCCAGATTGACCCGGATCACCGCGTCCCACTCATCATCCTTCATCCGCATGGCAAGGTTATCGCGGGTAATCCCGGCGTTGTTGACCAGAATATCGATCTTGCCGAGCGTATCGAGCGTGGCGGGGATCAGGTGTTCAACCTGCTCGGTGTTGGAAAGGTCGCAGGTGATCTCGACATGATCGTGACCGTATGCGGCGTTCAGTTCCTCACGGAAAGCGCGCAGTTTGGCCGGGTTAGTCCCCGAAAGCGCCAGCCGCGCACCCTGCTTGGCGAGGGCGTGGGAAATGGCAGAGCCAATACCGCCAGCGGCACCGGTTACGAGGGCAGTCATGCCTGTGAGATCGAACATGCGGTTTTCCATTTTCAAAGTCCCTTAGCCAACGCCTCGATATCTGCCATGCCGATAACGCTCGCCACCTCAACCTCTCCGGCAGAGCGCGAGATCATCGGACCGAGCACCTTTCCGCCCAGTTCCACAAACTGCTCTACGCCTGCATCCTTCATGGCAATCGCCGACTCGCGCCAGCGGACGCGGCCGGTTACCTGCTCGACCAGCAGACGCTGGACTTCGGCGGGATCGGTGACCACTGCGGCGGTGACGTTGGCGAACAGGGCCACCTTCAGCGCTCCCGGCGGGGTCTTGGCCAGCGCTTCGGCCATGGCATCAGCAGCGGGCTGCATCAGCGGGCAGTGGAAGGGGGCGGAGACGGGCAGCAGCATGCCGCGCTTGATCTCGAAGTCCTTGACCATGGCAACCGCACGCTCGATCGCCTCGCGGTGGCCGGAGATGACGACCTGCCCCGGATCGTTGTCATTGGCGACAGTGCAGATTTGCCCTTCAGCAGCTGCTTCAGCCAGCGCGGTCGCCTTGGCAATATCGGCGCCAAGCAGAGCCGCCATCGCGCCAATGCCCACCGGCACAGCGGCCTGCATCGCCTGTCCGCGCAGCTTGAGCAGGCGGGCGGTGTCGGCAAGACTGAACGCCCCGGCAGCGCAGAGCGCGGTATATTCGCCAAGGCTGTGCCCTGCTACGAAATCAGCCTTGTCGGCCAGACTGATGCCGCCTTCTTTCTCAAGGATTCGCAGGACAGCAATGGCGTTGGCCATAATCGCCGGCTGGGCGTTCTCGGTAAGGGTCAGCGCATCGTCCGGCCCGTCACGCATAATCGCGAACAGCTTTTGCCCGAGCGCGTCATCCACTTCCTCGAACACTTCGCGCGCGACGGTACTGGCATCGGCGAGCTCCACACCCATGCCGACTTTCTGGCTGCCCTGACCCGGGAATACAAATGCGCGCATGGTGCGGCCCCTCCTGTTAATTCTGGCGCGCGCCCTATGGTGGGCGCTACGCTGTTGCAAGTTATCTTGTAGAATTTGGTCCGAACGGCACAATCCTGTTGGCGGCATCGTGGCCGATGTCTGCGCTGCCGAGATAGGGAATGGAATGAACCGCGCACCAGTGGCGGGCGATTTCCTCTGCGCTGCCGCCAAATGGACGGTCGTTTTCGGGAATGTCGCTCACCCGGCCCAGCCGCAGGCCAGCGATCCCGCCAAGGTGGGCGGTGGCGTGGAAGAACAGGCGGTCAACCGCATAGAGGTGCTCGGCCACTTCCTCGATCATCACCACGTGCCCCGCCAGCCCCGGCATCAGCGACGTGCCGCAGAGCATCGCGAGCGTCATCAGGTTGAAGGCGACAGTCGGGTGCTTGTCGAGGCTCGGCTCAAGCCCGGAGCGATCCCCCGAAAGCCAGTCCAGCGTGCGGGCAATCGCCCCCTCTCCACCCGATCGGCGAATATCAGCCGACATCGGCGCGTGGATCGGGTGGCCGATTCGCTCACGGTACAGCCCGCCGAGCAGGTAGCCCATGTCGGAATAGCCGAGGAACTGCTTGGCCTGCGCATTGTGGTCCAGCCGGGCAATCGCATCCTGCGCGATGCGGTTCGATCCATAACCCCCGCGCGCAAACCAAACCGCGTCAAAGGCGGGATCGTTGGCGCATTCGAGCAAGGCCGAGAGGCGTAGCGCATCCGACCCGGCGAAATGGCCCTCGCTCTGAAAGCATTGGGGGTGAAAGTCCAGCTCGATATCCGGCCAGCCCTTGGCCAGCTCGCTCACCCGCGCAGCATCCTCGGGCGTAAACGGGGCAGCAGGGGCGCAGATGGCGACGCGGATCATCTGTCCTTCCTATCCGAGGTTGTATCATAGGCAAAGGGCGCATAGTCGAGCAGGCAATGACTACTGCTTCAACCTCGCTCACCACCCACCCCTGGTTCTTCTGCGGCATTGGCGGATCGGGCATGTTACCGCTCGCCCTGATCCTGCGCGGGCTTGGCGCAGAAGTCGCGGGATCAGACCGCAGCCGCGATCAGGGGCGGACGCCGGAAAAGTTCGCATGGCTGGAAAGCCTGGGCTTCATGCTCCATCCGCAAGACGGCAGCGGGATCACCAGTCCCGCGCAAACGCTCGTCGCCTCGGCAGCGGTGGAAGATACCGTGCCGGAAATGGTGCGCGCCAAGGAGCTCGGCTGCCCAAGGATGAGCCGCGCTGAATTGCTCAGCCGCCTGTTCAACGCTGCGCCGCAGGGCATTGCCATTGGCGGCACCAGCGGCAAATCGACCGTCACCGGCATGACCGGCTGGATCCTGACTGCAGCGGGGCGTGATCCCACAATCATGAACGGCGCGGTGATGAAGAACTTCATCGCCCCCGACGCGCCTTTCGCCTCGGCACGGGTCGGACAAGGTGATGTTTTCGTCTCCGAGGTGGACGAGAGCGACGGCTCGATCGCGCTTTATCGCCCGAAGGTCGCCGTGCTGCTCAACGTCAGCCTCGATCACAAATCGATGGACGAACTGCGCGAGCTTTTCGGCGATTTTCTCGAGCGGGCTGGCGTGGCGGCAGTGAATATCGACGATGCCGAATCTGCTGCTCTCACCGCGCGGGCCAAGAGCCTGATCACCTTCGGGATCGAAAGCCGCGAGGCGATGATCGGCGTTGTCCCCGGATCGATCAGCGATGGCCCCATCAGCCAGAGTGCCACGATCATTGACCGACGCGATGGATCGCATCACGCGCTTTCGCTGAAAGTCCCCGGCCGCCACAACCTCGCCAATGCGCTTGCCGCGATTGCCGCGGCCAGTGCTGCCGGTGTCGATGTTGCATCAGCCTGCGACGCTCTCGGCACCTTTGCGGGCCTTTCCAGACGCTTTGATATTATCGGCACAAGCCCCTCAAACATAACCGTAATCGATGACTTCGGCCACAATCCCGAAAAGTGCGCGGCCACACTAAAAACGCTCAAAGCCCACCCCGGCCGGGTGATCGCCTTCTTCCAGCCGCACGGCTATGGCCCCTTGCGGCAGATGGGTGCGGAGCTCGCCGAAACCTTCGCCCGCCTGCTCGGCCCCGATGATGTGACGATCCTGTGCGATCCGGTCTATTTCGGCGGCACGGTCGATCGCTCCGAGGGCAGTGAGCGGATTATCAAGCTGATCGAGAGCCACGGCGGCCCTAACCATCATAGGGCCGAATATGTCCCCGCCCGCGATGCCTGTGCAGACCGGATTGTTAGCATCGCGCAGCCCGGTGACCGTATTGTCGTGATGGGGGCCAGAGACGATACGTTAACCAGCTTTGCCCGCGGAATTCTGGCCCGTTTGGACTGATTTCCCCTGCCCCCTTAAAATTGGCGTTAACCAGTCGTTTTCACCCCTGTGCCAAACAAACATCGGAGAAATGCGATGGAACAGTCCGCCATGATCACCAGTGAAACCACCCAGCTTCGCCGCGCCGAGCGGGTCGCTTTTGACATGATGGTCAAGCACCGCCTCTGGGGTTTTCGCGGCACGACCATGCTGAAAGACATGACACCCTATGGCGCGCGGATCGAAGGGATCGGCGATATCCGGCTGGGTGACGAGATCACCATTCTGCTGCCAGAACTCCAGCCCAAGAACGCCACTGTGGTCTGGGCGGAAGGTGCCTCGGCTGGCCTTGAATTCGATCACCCGCTGCACGGCGAAGTGTTCAAATCGCTGGTCAAGGATTATGCCCGCTCACGCCCCACTTTTGAACGCGCAATTCTGCCGCTGCGCAACGCTGCCTGAGCGCGCAAAAGCGCTAGCTCTCATATCTAATCAAGGTTAGGTTTCTCTCCATAAAATAACGGGAGAGAGCCATGAACCGTCTGACAGCCCTGTCGCTCGCCGCCGCAACGCTTAGCTTAGCTACGCCCCTCATTGCCGAAGACGCGCCAGCCACCGCGACGCGTCCGTTGTTCGACGCCGACGGCACGGTCCATGTTCCCGCCTTCGACCTGCCGCCTTCTCCGTTTCTAAGCCCCGAAGCACTGGCCGCGCAGAAAATGCGGGCTAAAATGCCCGCCGGCACCCCGCGCAATGACATTCCGGTCGACATGATGCGTAAGGGCCTTGCCGCCATGCTCGCGCCGCAGGTCGCCAGCACGCAAAGGCAATACCCGGTCGACATTATTGAAGGCAAAGTCGCAGGCATTCCGGTCCGCACGATCACCCCAAAAGGCAAGCCTTGGGATCACAAGCGCGTGCTGATCAACGTCCATGGCGGCGGCTTTTCGATGTGCTGGGAAAGCTGCTCGCTGCTGGAATCGATCCCGATTGCCTCGGTCGGCGGCTACAAGGTTGTCTCGGTGAACTACCGCATGGGGCCAGAGTCCAAGCATCCAGCGGCGCTTGAGGACACCACGGCGGTCTACAAGGAACTGCTGAAGCGCTATAAGCCAAGCCAGATCGGCCTCTATGGCTGCTCTGCCGGTGGAGCAATCAGCGCCGAAATGGGTGCATGGCTGCCCGCGCACGGCCTGCCGCAACCGGCAGGACTAGGCATCTTCGGCGCAGGCGGGGTGCGCTTCCTTGCGGGCGATTCCGCCTATATCAGTGGTAATGTAAGCGGCACCTTCCCGCCCCCGCCAAAGGACGGCGCGCCCAAGTCAGACATGACCCGCGGCTATTTCGATGGCACAGATATGAGCGACAGGATCGTCTCGCCCGCGCTCTATCCCGAAGTCATGGCCAAGTTCCCGCCGACGCTGATCATCACCGGCACCCGCGCCATGGACATGAGCCCGGCAGTCTATACCAACAGCCAGCTGCTGAAGGCCGGGGTGAAATCAACCCTGATGGTCGGCGAAGGCATGGACCATTGCTTCATCTACCAAAGCAACCTCCCCGAAGCGCGCGATGCCTATGGCGTGATCGTGAAGTTCTTCCGGGATAATCTGAAGTAGGAAACTCCGCTCACTCCCCCAGCAGCACAAATGGAGCCCAGGCCGCAGGGTGGGCGCCACCGGGGACCGAGCGATCAGCGATCAGGTGCAACTGAGCCTGCCGCAGCGCTTCGGCGTGGCCCAGCCCTGCGCGCGCGCCTTTGACGGCATCCACCGTCAGCCGCGCGGCGACGTCATCGCGCAGCGCCCATTGGGACAGCAGAAGAGACCGGACACCGGCATAGACGAAGGCCCGCGCCAGCCCCGAATAAGTCGGCGCCGCCCCGTCCTCGCCCGCCGCCGTGTTACAGGCCGATAGCACTACCCAATCGGCATTGAGCCTGAGGCCTGCAATATCGCTCGCCGTCAGCAGCATCGATTCCGCATCGCGCACATCGTCCGGCGGTGACAGGACCAGAGCCGGTTCGCCCAGCCCGCGCATCTCACCATTCACCAGCCCGTGTGTGGCAAAGGCAATCACGCCGTATTCACCAAGGTTACCTGCGACGATCCGCGACTTGAGCGCATCTGCACCAGTCAGCATCAGCGCGCGGTCGCCACCCAGCGCATCGCGCATGGTTTCCAGTTCACCCAGAGCATCGGGCAGGCGCGGCAGGTTCATCAGGTTTTGCACGCTGAGCTGGTCGCCGTCAAAAGTCCCTCGTGTTGCCAACTGCAGCGGATGGCCTGCGCTCAGCAATGGCGCGCCGATCCCGGCAAAGCGCAGCGAGCGCGGAGCGGCACCCCGCTCGCTGCCGAGCAAGGTGAGCGATACAGGCACCGCGATCGCTTGCCGCCGGATCAGCCACGGGGCGCGGCGCAGGCCGCCACCCGACAGCGTCGCGGCAGAAGGCTTGCGCGTCAGCAGGGCCGCCAGAGGCACAGACTGCAAAGCGCCGCCGCCAAGCACGAGCAGGCGTTTAGTCGCAGCTACATCGCGCTCAAGAGCCCCCGGCACCATCGCCGCATAGAGCGCATGGGCGCTCGTCCCATCAAAGCCGGCCGCAGGATCACCCTCCAGCGCCTGATCAAGGCTGCTGCGCAAACGGCTGGCCCAAAGTGGAACCTTGCCATAGCCCGGCTTCGTCTCACCAAATTGCACGCGGGCGGCGGTGACAAACATCGTTGTCACCCGGTCCTTGCTTGGCAGGGCGATCAACAGGCCATCATCAGGTCCAAGCTTTTGCTGAATCGCGCCAAGTCCCGGCAATTCCGGCAGCCGGGTTGAAGCATAGGCAGGGAAGTCGCGAGCAATCGCGCCCGCCAAGGCTGCTGCCTGCGCCTGACCTTCGACCAGCTTGGCATCAATAGCGGTCACTTCGCTGGCAGACCCACCAGATACTGCGGCCGCCCGGCTTGCCTGCAGCTTGCGCAGCACTGCGTTGGCATCCTGAACCACGCGGATCGCCGCTGCCAGCTGCGGATTGTCCGCCGCCTGACGGCTGGCACTCGCCGCCGCCGCCGTATCGAGTTCGCTGAAGCGGGCGAGTTGCATCGCCTCAAAGGCATCGTCGACATGGCCTTCGGCCAGCGCAATCCGGGCGAAAGTAACGAAGTCGCCCGAGACTTCCTGAGCCAGCCGGATCGACCCCGCCGGTTCCACCGCCAGCGCCAACAGTCGGTTGCGCTGGCGCTGGATGGCATCGCGCGCGGCGGAATAGGCGGTCTTGTCGCCCAGCTCCGCGCGGGCACGGGCTACTGCGAGATCAGCAGTTATGCGGATCGGATCGTTCGGCGCGAGCTTTGTTTCAAAGACCTTGCGGGCAATGCCCAATTCGGCCAGCGCACCCCTTGGGTCCCCCTTTTCAAGCAGGAGCATGCCGATCTGCGATTTCGAACGCGCCCATATCGCGTGTTCGGTTCCCACCCGCGCACGCAGCATCGCCTCGGCCTCGCGATAAAGCGTCATCGCTTCGTCAAGGCGCCCGAGTTGCTGAACGACGAGCCCGAAATTGAGCATCGTTACGCCCGGCCCATCCGGCCGCTGGGTGTTGTTCTGCCCGCGCACCATGTCGGCCAACCGGCGATAGACCGCCTCGCTCTCCACCAGCTTACCGCTTTGCGCCAATGAGCCCGCAAGGTTGGAAAGCTTGATGGTGATCGGCGCGAGGTTGGTGCCGGGGTTGCGCTGCTCGATCTCCAGCCCGCGCCGCAAAACCCGCTCGGAATCGCCGTAACGCCCGACATCGCTGTAAGCGACCGACAGGTTGTTCAGCGCAGTGATCGTCGCGTCGTTGTTCTCGCCAAGTTTGGCCTCGCTGAACCGCAGCGCCGCCTCGCCTTCCCTCACGCCTTCCTGATATTTAGCAGTGAGGTGCATCAGCGTCACCCATCCGCTCGAAGCATCGGCCAACGCTTGCGGTGCCATATCCGGTGCAAAACGACCCACGGCCACTGCGCGGCGCGAATATTGCTCACCCTTCACAAAATCGCCCGCTCGCGCCAGCGCAATACCAAGAGCGCTGAGCGTTACCGCATAATTCGGGCTCTTCGTCTGGTCTGACTTCTCATACCGTCCGACGAGATCATCAAGGATCGCGCGCGCGTCGGCCGGCTTGTTCGCAACGCCGAGCACCACTGCCTTGCGACGCAAGGTTTCGAGCAGCAACGGATCTTCGCGCGATACCTTGGGTTCAAGATACGCCTGCGCCTCTTCAAGCGTAGTCAACGCCTTACCGACCTGACCATCATAGGCATAGGCAAAGCCGAGCACCTGCCAGCCATGGATCACATCGGCTAGCGACACTCCGCGATCCGCACGGGCGCGGTCAAGCAGGCCCGGCAGCGCGGCAATCGCCGGCTTAGGGGTGCGGATGATTGATTGCTCGGTAAAGGCGGCGATCTGCGCCGAAAGCCCCTGATCGGTGACAGCTGGCGCGGCCTGCGCCAAAGCGGCGGCTTGCAAGACGACAAGACCGGGCAGGAATGCCAATGCGAGAGACAGGCGCTTGCTCATCTGGGTTCCGCTATAAGAAGAAGCACGCACTAAGCACATGTCAGCACAGGCGAAAAGGGCGCTACGCCGATTGCGTGCACACCAGCGCGGATTGTCATAATCATGACAACAGGCAACCGCAGCTTGCATTCCCCCCAAAACCCGCTAAGCGCCCCCCTTCCTCTGCCCCGGCAGGGGAATCGAAGAAAGCCGGAGGGGCCCCGCAATCGTGCGGACAAGCCAGCGATCGGTTAGATTATGAGAAAGGCTGCACATGCCGTTGTACGAGCATGTCTTCCTGGCACGCCAGGATCTGAGCCAGGCACAAGTTGATGCCTTGGCCGCTACCGCCACCGAGATCGTTGAAGCCGGACAGGGCAAGGTCACCAAGACCGAGTCATGGGGCCTCAAGAACCTCGCCTACAAAATCCAGCGCAACCGCAAGGCACACTTCGTGCTGCTCAACATCGAAGCCCCCGCTGGCGTCGTTGCTGAACTTGAGCGCCAGACCGGCATCAACGAAGACATCATCCGCTGGATGACCGTTCGCGTTGACGAACTGGAAGCTGGTCCTTCTGTGCAGATGCGCAAGCAGGACCGTGAGCGCACCAAGCGCCGCGAACGCGAGGAGTATTGAGCGATGGGTCGTCCTTTTTTCCGCCGCCGCAAGTCGTGCCCGTTCTCGGGCAAGAATTCACCCGTGATCGATTACAAAGACGTGCGCCTGCTTCAGGGCTTCATGTCTGAGCGTGGCAAGATCGTGCCGAGCCGCATCACCGCCGTTTCTGCAAAGAAGCAGCGTGAGCTTGGCCAGGCAATCAAGCGCGCCCGCCAGATCGGCCTCCTGCCGTATCTCGTGAAGTAAGGGAGAGTTTCCATGGATATCATTCTCCTCGAGCGCGTCGAAAAGCTGGGCCACATCGGTGACGTTGTCACCGTGAAGGACGGCTACGCCCGCAACTTCCTTCTTCCCAACAAAAAGGCCCTGCGCGCCAACGAAGCCAACAAGAAGGTCTTCGAAGCCAACCGCGCCAAGATCGAAGCCGACAACGCGGATCGCCGCGCTGCTGCAACGATCGAAGCCAAGGACGTTGATGGCAAGAGCGTCATCCTGATCCGCGCTTCGTCGAACTCGGGCCAGCTTTATGGTTCGGTTTCGGTGCGTGACATCGTTGACGGTCTGGTTGCCGATGGCGCCAAGGTGACCAAGGCGATGATCGTGCTCGAACGCCCGATCAAGACCCTCGGCGTTTTCGACGTCAAGGTTTCGCTGCACCCGGAAGTCGTCGTTGGCGTAAAGGTCAACGTGGCCCGCTCACCCGATGAGGCCGAGCAGCAGGCTGCTGGCGTCAACGTGATCGACGCGATGTTCGACACCGAGGTTGGCGGCTTCACCGAAGCCTACGATCCCAACGCCGAACCCGGCGAAATCGCCCCCGAAATGCTTGAAGAAGCAGCTTCGGAAGGTGAAGCGGAAGCCTGATAGGCTTTGCAGCGCTAACGAATTGGGGGCGTCCTTCGGGGCGCCCCTTTTTCGTTGTGGGCTGAGCTGTGTTCACCCCCAATCCGGTTGCAATTGAAATGTAATCGATCTTCTGCTAATAGCTGAAGATGCAAACTACAGAGAACATCATCGCGGAATTGGTCCGCGTTTACGAAACCGCCGTCACCACGCTCCGCAAGGACATTCAGGCTTTCGCCGCTGACGGTACCCTTCCCCCCGCAGACCGCCGTGAAAGCCGCGCCTGGTGCTATCCGGAACTGCGCATCCATTATGCGGGTGTCGAGACCCGGCCAGACCTCGCCCGCGCCTTTGGGCGATTGGCGCATGATGGGGTGTTCGCCGGCACCGTCACCCGCCCGGCTTTCTTCGCGCACTACCTTACCGAGCAACTCAGCCTGATCGCCGATGATTACGAGATCGAGGTAGAGGTAGCCCGGTCGGAGCAGGAAATCCCCTTCCCCTACGTGGTCGATGCCAGCTCAGGCCTTGGCGCGATCAGGCCGCAGGAACTGGCCAAGCACTTCCCGACCACCGAACTCGCCATGATCGGAGATGAACTGGCCGACGGCATGGATTTGGGCAGCCCCGGCGACGCCAGCCCGCTCGCCCTGTTCGATGGCCCGCGAACCGATTTCAGCCTCGCACGGCTGGCGCACTATACCGGCACCAGCGTCGAGCACTTCCAGCGCTATATCCTGTTCACCAACTATCACCGCTATGTCGATGAATTCGTCGATTGGGCGGGAGAGCAACTAGGCAAGGACGGCTATACGCTGCTTTCGGGCGCGGGCGGCCTGCTGCTCGATCAGCCAACCCAGAACGCGCGTGAGCGGATGTCTGACACCGCTTGGCGGCGGCACCAGATGCCGGCCTATCACCTCGTCGCTGAGGACGGTAGCGGCATCACGCTGGTCAATATCGGCGTCGGCCCGTCAAACGCCAAGACGATCTGCGACCATCTCGCTGTGCTGCGGCCCGAGGCTTGGCTGATGATCGGCCACTGCGGCGGTCTGCGCGATACCCAGCGGATTGGCGACTATGTGCTCGCCCACGCCTATCTGCGCGACGATCACGTGCTCGATTGCGTGCTGCCGCCGGAAATCCCCATCCCCGCCATCGCCGAAGTGCAGGTGGCGCTCGCCGCTGCGGCCGAGCAGGTCAGCGGCGATACCGGCGCGAACCTGAAAAAGCGGATGCGCACCGGCACGGTCGTCACCACCGACGATCGCAACTGGGAGCTGCGCTATACCGACAGCGCCTTCCGCTTTAACCAGAGCCGCGCCATCGCCATCGACATGGAAAGCGCCACCATCGCCGCACAGGGCTTCCGCTTCCGCGTGCCCTACGGCACACTTTTGTGTGTCTCGGACAAGCCGCTGCACGGCGAGATCAAGCTGCCGGGACAGGCCAACAAGTTCTATGAGGAAACGATTTCGTCACACCTCAAGATCGGCGTGCTGGCCTGCGAACTGCTGAAGGCGGAAGGGGCACGGCTGCATTCGCGGAAGCTCAGGGCGTTTAACGAGCCACCGTTCAGGTGAGCCTAGCTCCTCCCCGTTTGCGCTGCGCGAAAACGGAGAGGATCTCAGTGACAGGTCACCAACCGCAGGTCTCACCCTTGTTCTGCTCCTGCAGCCAAGTCATCAGCGGGGCGAAATAGCGGAGCATGGGCTTGCCGCTCATCTCGCGGCTGCCGGTGAAAGCTTCGAGAGCGTCGGGCCAAGGCTTGCTGGCGCCCATCGAGAGCATGGCGTTCAGCTTCTTGCCGACGTCCTTGTTGCCATAGAACGAGCAGCGATGCAGCGGTCCAGTCCAGCCGGCAGTCTTGCAGGCCGCCTCATAGAACTGGAACTGCAGCACCCGGGCGAGGAAATAGCGGGTGTAGGGCACCACGGCGGGCACATGGAACTTTGCTCCGGCATCAAAGGCATCGGCGCCGCGCGGTGCCGGGGGCACGATGCCCTGATACTGCAGGCGCATATCGGTCCACGCCTTGTTATAATCTGCGGGCTTCACCTGGCCTGAGAAGATCTGCCAGCGATAGCGATCGATCAGCAGGCCGAAGGGCAGGAAGGCGACCTTGTCCATCGCCTGTCGCAGGAGCAGGCCGGTGTCCTTGTCGGCGCTCGGCACCTTCGACTGATCGAGCAGGCCGATCTGAACAAGATACTGCGGGGTGATCGACAACGCCATCGTATCGCCAATCGCCTCATGGAAGCCGTCGTTCGCGCCTTCCATGTAGAGCCGGTAGGGCTGTCCATTATAGGCGCGCTGGTAGAAGTTGTGGCCGAGTTCGTGGTGGATCGTGGTGAAATCGTCCGAGTTCACCTTGGTGCACATCTTGATGCGCAGATCGTCCTTGTTGTCGATGTTCCAGGCCGAGGCGTGGCAGATCACATCACGATCACGCGGGCGGGTGATTTGCGAGCGCTCCCAGAAGGTTTTGGGCAGCGCCGGGAAGCCAAGCGAAGTGTAAAAGCCTTCACCCGCCTTGACCATCTTCACCGGGTCATAGCCCTTTTCCTTGAGCAGATCGCCAACATCATAACCAAGATTGCCCGCGCCTGCCGGGGCGACCAGATCATAGATCCCGCCCCATTCCTGCGCCCACAGATTGCCCAGCAGATCTGCGCGGATCGGGCCGGTCTTGGCCTGCACGCTGTCGCCATATTTCGCATTCAGCTGCTTGCGGGTGTAGCAATGGAGTTGCTGATAGAGCGGCTTCACCTCGTTCCACAGCTTTTCCGTGGTCGCGGTGAACGCCTCTGGCGTCATGTCATAGTTAGACCGCCACAGCGCGCCGGTATCGGCATAGCCCAGCTCACGCGCGCCCTGGTTGGAGATATCGACCATGCGGACATAGTCAGCCTTCATCGGCGCACCGACGTTGTCATTCCACGTCAGCCACATTTCTTTCAGCTCATCGGGATTGCGGTTGGTGCGCATCTCGGATTCGATATCATTGCCGCTGATGGCCACGCCCTTCAGCGTGCCCTTGCCCTTGCCATACATGCCCTGAATCTCGGCCTGCAGCTTGGCATATTCGTCCGCCGCGCCGGGGGTAGATGGCACCGGATTGACGATCAGCGTGCGGAACATGTTGAGCCGGCGCTTGGTATCTGCGGAAAGGCCGGGAACCTTGGCCATGGCCGCAGCCTTGGCGGCATTGTTGGA
>CANGBE010000023.1 GCA_947451875.1 Sphingomonadaceae bacterium
ACAGCAAGTGGTCGGTCCAGCTGCGCGGCTGGCCCTTGGCATTCATGTTCTTGCGGCGAAAGAAATAGGTCTGGACGTCCATCTGCTGGATGTTCAGCTCGCCCGCAACGATCTTGTTGTGCACATATTGGTGCGACGGATTAAAGCGGCGGGTGTGGCCGACCATGCAGGTGAGGCCGGTTTCCTTTGCCTTGGCGACCACCGCCTCGGCATCGGCCCAGCTATCACAGAGCGGGATTTCTACCTGCACATGCTTGCCCGCATTCATGCAGGCAATAGCCTGCTCGGCGTGCATCTGGGTGGGGGTGCAGAGGATCACTGCATCGACATCGTCGCGCGCAAGGGCATCAGCCAGTTCGGTCGAGGAATGCTTCGCGCCATATTTGGCGGCAACTTCGGCAGCCTGTTCGCCGGTGCGGCTGATGATCGAGGTAATTTCCACCCCGTCGATCAGCTTCAGGCCATCAAGGTGCTTTTCGCCAAAGGCACCTGCGCCAGCAAGTGCGATTCGGATGGGATTGCTCATTCAACTGGCTCCAGAACCATGTGGCCAATGGCCGTGTTACTGCAAGGGATGTGATAGTGGCGGTGAAGCAACCGCGTTTTGCGGCCTAGCGCGCCGCGCATGATCAGCCACATCACCATTTCGATGCCTTCGCTGCCGGTTTCGCGCAGGTATTCAATGTGCGGAATATGCCGCGCCGCCTGTGTGTCGCCGATCAGCAAGTCCATGAACCTGTTATCCCACTCGCGGTTGAGCAGGCCAGCGCGGGGGCCCTGAAGCTGGTGACTCATGCCGCCGGTGCCCCAGACCTGCACGTTGAGGTCTTCAGGAAAACTCTCCACAGCGCGCTTGATCGCTTCGCCCAATGCCCAGCAGCGGTTGCCTGAAGGGACAGGGTAAGTCACGACGTTCACGGCAAGCGGGATGACCTTGCACGGCCACGTTTCCGGCTGTCCGAACATCATTGAGAGCGGCACGGTGAGGCCGTGATCGACGTCCATCTCGTTGATGATGGTCATGTCGAAATCGTCGAGGATCAGGCTCTGGGCGATGTGCCAGGCGAGGTCCGGCGCGCCTTCCACATCGGGCACAGGGCGTGGGCCCCAACCTTCGTCGGCAGGCTTGTAATGCTCGCCGCAGCCGATGGCGAAAGTCGGGATGATGTTGGCGTCAAAGGCACTCGCGTGGTCATTGTAGACCAGTACGATAACGTCAGGCTTCTCGGCCTTTTCCCATTCGCGAGTCCACTCATATCCCTTGAAGATTGGGCCGAAATAGTCGTCCTGCCACTTGCCTTGATCAACAGCGACGCCAAGCAGGGGAACGTGGCTGGAGCCAACGCCAGCGGTTATGCGGGCCATCTCAATACCCACCCTTGATGCTTCGATTGCCTTCTGGCGAGCGGCCGCCATCGAGCATCATCTGGCGATATTCGGGGAAAGTCATATCGGTCATCGTCGAGCAGGCTTCAGCGAAGGGAATACCGTCGGACGAGAATATCTTCGAAAGGAAATAGATGTTCCCGCCAAGGTCGAGCAAGCGGTTATAATCGCGCGCCAGAACGGCCAGCTTCTGGTCTTCGGTAAGCGGCCACGTATCGAGATAGGCACGCTCGCCAGCTTTCCAGCGCTCGCGGTTTTCCGGCTTCATCAGGCTCATTGCGAACTGGTTCAGGTGGTAGCCCTTGCGGGCACGCGCTGCAGTGAAAACCCGCGTCCCCGGGATATCATCGAATTCAGCGAGGTATTCGTGGATGTCCTGCTTCACAGTCCGCGTTCCTTCAGTTGCGCATCAAGGCGCGGAAATACACGGCGGGCATTGCCTTCAAAGATCGCCTGGCGTTCCGCATCGCTGATTTCCAGTGCATCAACATAGCGCTTCGTATCATCGAAATAGTAGCCGGTGGTGGGGTCAATCCCGCGCACTGCGCCGACCATCTCTGACCCGAACAGGATGTTCTTGTTGTCGATCACATCGGCCAGCAGGTTTACCCCCGGCTGGTGATAGACGCAGGTATCGAAAAACACATTGTTCATCAGGTGACCGGATAGATCAGGCTTCTTCAGCATGTCAGCCAGCCCGCGATAGCGCCCCCAGTGATATGGCACAGCGCCTCCGCCGTGCGGGATGATGAAGCGCAGGCTTGGGAACCGGCTGAACAGATCGCCTTCAAGCAGCTGCATGAAAGCGATGGTGTCGGCCGCAATGTAATAGGCACCAGTAGCGTGCATTGCCGGATTGCAGCTGCCGGAAACATGGATCATCGCGGGCACATCCAGCTCGCACATCTTCTCGTAGAACGGGAACCAGTAAGGATCGGTCAGCGGCGGGTGGCTGAACTTGCCGCCGCTGGGATCGGGATTGAGGTTGCAGCCGATGAAACCCATCTGCGTCACACAGCGTTCCAGCTCGGCAATCGAGCTCGACATATCAGCCTCAGGGCTCTGCGGCAGCATGCAGACACCGGCGAAAACTTCAGGATAAAGGGCGACCACCCGGCCGATCAGATCGTTGCACACCTGCGCCCATTTCACCGCGACCGACTGATCTCCGACGTGCGGAGCCATGGCGCTGGCGCGGGGCGAAAAGATCGTCATATCCGCACCGCGTTCCTTGATCAGGCGGAGCTGGTTGGACTCGATCGTCTCGCGAATTTCGTCATCCGAGATATCGGGATAGGGCGGCGCGGGCTTGCCCGCCTTGAACGCAGCCTTCTGCTTTTCGCGCCATTCGTCGTGCGCGCGTGGCAGCACGGTGTAGTGGCCGTGGCAATCGATAATCAGGCTCAAGGCTCTCTCCTCTCGAGAATCTCTTTGATACCCTGCCCGGCCATTTCGCGCTGGCGGCGGATAGTTCCAGAAGTCATCACGGGTTCGACGCCGAGCGAGGTCAGCGTCTTAGCGGCCTCCTCCATCTCGGCGGCGCGCCGCAGGCCGTGGGTGACCATGCGCTCGATGTTGTACTCTGCGCGTTCAGTCCAGGGCAGTGCCTTATCGCTGGCATCAAGCGAGGCCAGAACCTCTTCGGTTACCCCGGCAGCAGCAGCGCCCAGCATCATCTCCGCCGTCAGCGCCTCAATGCCCTTGACCATGACCGAGCGGATCATCTTGATCGCCGATGCGCGGCCCACCTCGTCACCAACAATGCGCGTATTGGTGAAGCCAGCGCCACGCAGCAGGGTCTCGGCCTTGGCCGCAGTCTTGCCAGAAATCAGCAAGGGCACCGCCAACCGCGCGGGATTAACCGGTGCCAGCACCGCAACATCGACATAATGACCGCCTGAAGCCTCGACCAAAGCTGCCGCTTCGCGCTTAGTATCGGGCGCTACCGAATTCATGTCGCACCAGATTGCGCCAGCGCTTAGCAAAGCCGCGCAATCGCGCGCGACCCCCAGCGCGCTGTCAGCCGTAACCAGCGAGAGAACCAGTGGCGGGCCTTCCAGCGCATCAGCCACGCTTGCAGCCTCGGCCAGTCCATCAGCCGCCATCGCGGCCCGGCGATCTGCGAGAATATCCCAACCCGAAGCGCGCTCAGCCCAAGCTGCGGCGGACGCGAAAGTCGATCCGGCCTCTCCATATCCAACAAGAGCTATTGCATGTCCCATGCAGCGGCGATGCAACTTGCCTGCCGTTCGAGCAAATCGAAACTGCAGATTTGCGATAAGGCTGGGCTAATCGAACTTCGATTTGAGTGCAGCGTGATAGTGCCGATGGCGAAGCTTGATCGAGATCAAGATCAGCCCCGACCGAGCAGACATAGGAAGGCCTCACGAAGGGCGTTCGCCCACAATGACGGAGGCAGGCCATGCCATCAGATCTTGAACCCATTCCAGGCACTACGTTGTTCGACGGCGAAGCGGCGCGCAAAGGCTATGCGCTGAACGCGCTGTGTTTTTCATTTAACGAAAAGGCCAATCGCGATGCATTTCTGGCGGATGAGGCGGCCTATTTGGCTCGGTTCAACCTGACGCCGGAACAACACGAGGCTGTGGCGCAGCGCGACGTGCTGGGCATGATCGCGGCTGGCGGCAACATCTATTACCTAGCCAAGCTGGCCGGCATCTGCTCGCTTAACGTGCAGGATGTAGGCTCGATGCAGACCGGTGTCAGCGTTGATAAGTTCAAGGCCATGCTACTCGCGCAGGGGCGTGGCGAAACCTACGAGGCCGCCCATAAGGAGATGCTCAATGGCTGAAATCGTTGGTGCCTATTTTACCAGCCACGTTCCCTCCATCGGCGGCGCGATTCATCGCGGGCTCAAGCAGGATCCATACTGGAAGCCGTTCTTCGACGGCTTTCCTCCGGTCCACGAATGGCTGGCAAAGGTGAAGCCCGATGTCGCAGTGGTGTTTTCAAACGACCACGGACTTAACTTCTTTCTCGACAAGATGCCGACTTTCGCGGTTGGTGCTGCATCCGAATATGCCAATGCCGACGAAGGCTGGGGCCTGCCGCTCTACAAGGGGTTCACGGGCCATCCGGAGCTCAGCTGGCACATCATTGAGGGACTGGTGGAGGACGAGTTCGATCCGGTCACCTGTCAATCCATGCTGGTCGACCATGCCCTCTCTATCCCCTTCGAGTTGGCCTACCCCGACGTGGAAGAGTGGCCGGTAAGGCTGGTGCCAATCGGCATCAACACCGTGCAGCACCCCCTGCCATCGGCAAAGCGTTGCCTCGCGCTGGGCCGGTCCGTGCACAAGGCACTGGCCAGTTGGAAAGGTGACGAACGCATCGTGGTGATTGGCACCGGCGGCCTGTCACACCAACTTGATGGCGAGCGGGCCGGGTTCATGAACGCCGATTATGACCGCTTCTGCCTCGACAATCTGGCGGGCGATCCTGATGCCCTGACCAAGGATTCGATCCGCGAAATCGTCCGGCTGGCTGGAACGCAGGGCGTCGAAGTGCTCAACTGGATCGCCGCACGCGGCGCGCTTGGTCCCAGAGCGCGGGAAATTCACCGCAATTACCACCAGCCAATCTCAAACACTGCGGCGGCAACGGTGCTTTACGAGCCTGCCTGATGCGTCTCGCTCGCCGCACGCATTAGTTCGGCGACAAATTCTGCCTGCACTGCCGTTGGCCTCCACGAGGCGCGGGTAGTGAGGGCAATGGCCCGGTCAAGGTCGTCGGGAAGGTCGGCAATCTTGACCAGCCAACCCGCTTCAATTTCCACCGACACCTGATCGGGAGAAACCAGCGTCAACAGATCGCTGTCCATCAGCAGTTGCCGGATCGTCATTACGGAACCCGATTCAACTGGGACCAGAGGCAGGGGCAACTTTGCGCGGGTAAACATGGCTTCCCATAAAACGCGCAGGGGTGCTCCCTCCGAGGCTATGACCCATGGATAACCGGCGAGCGCCTTGACATCAGCAGCGCTGCCATCGAGCGGGTGCCCCTTGCGGGCGATTACCACCAGCCTATCGCGAAACAGCGGATGCTGGACAAGGTCCGGCTCAAGCAGCGGATCACGGCGCGCACCGATCATCATGTCGATTGCGCCATTGCGCAGCGGCTCGACAAGTTCAGCGCGTGAACCTTCGATGATCGAAACCCGCACTTGCGGACGGAGGCGCAGAAAGCTGGTGATTGCGGCGGGAAGCACCCGGGCGCGGGAAAGCGGCATCGCACCAATGGCAATTCGCCGGGTTTCGTGCCCTTTCAGCGCCTCCAGTTCCGCGAGTCCAGCTTCGAGTTCAACCCGAGCAAGGCGAAAGCCGCGCGCCATTTGCATCCCGGTTTCGGTCAACAGCACGATCTTGCCGCGCCGCTCCACCAATGGTTTGCGCAACGACAGCGCAAGATCGTTCACCGCGCGATGGAGTGATGGCAGCGACAGGCCAGTCTCATGTCCAGCGCCGCTATAGCTGCCGGTGTCCGCCAGCGCGAGCAGGGCGCGAAAGCGCGACATGGTGACATGCGGACTGGCGATATGAACCAGCGCCGCCTCAACGCGAGGAACGAAAATCTCCGCCGCCGGGGTTTGCGCCATGCCATCGTGACGCCGTTCAAACAGCGGCATTCCTAGCATCGCCTCGATCCGGCCGAGCGCCTGTGTTATCGCAGGCTGGGTGAGATTTACCGCCTGCGCAGCGGCGTTCATCGTCCCCAACTCGGCGATTTTCGTCACAGCGCGCAGGTGGCGGAGGTTGAAATCCCAGACTTGCATTCTGCCTATCTTAGCGAAAACTAATCGCTGCGCCAGACATTCGCCTTTCACTCACCACACCATAGGGCCAAAGTGCTGGCTGGTAGAGGTATTGAGGAGCAACAGCGTGAGCGGAATCGTCGTTCAGAACATCGAACGGGCACCCCTTGAGGTAATCGACGGGCTGGCAAAGTGCGGTGTCGCCACTGTGCATGAATCGCAGGGCCGGACTGGCCTGCTCGCTGCATATATGCGCCCGATCTTCAGCGGCGCACGGATTGCCGGCTCTGCCGTAACGATCAGCGCAGCTCCGGGCGACAACTGGATGGTCCATGTAGCCATTGAACAGTTGAAGGACGGAGACATCCTGCTTCTCGCCCCCACCTCCCCTTGCGAAGATGGCTATTTCGGCGATCTTCTGGCTACCAGCGCTCAGGCGCGCGGTTGCCGCGGTCTGGTGATCGATGCCGGCGTGCGCGATGTGCGTGACCTTACCGAGATGAACTTTCCGGTATGGTCCAAGGCAATCTATGCGCAGGGCACGGTCAAGAACACGCTGGGCAGCGTCAATGTGCCGGTGGTCTGCGCCAATGCGCTGGTCAATCCGGGCGATGTGATCGTGGCGGACGATGACGGCGTCTGCGTGGTCCCCCGCGCCAATGCTGAAGCGGTGCTGAAGGCCGCGCAGGCCCGCGAAGCCAACGAAAGTGAAAAGCGCGCCAAGCTCGCCGCCGGGGTTCTCGGGCTCGATATGTACAAGATGCGCGAGCGGCTGGAGAAGGAAGGGCTGAAATATATATGAGCCACTCCGCACCATGCATGTGGATGCGGGGCGGTACGTCGAAAGGCGGTTATTTCCTCAAGTCCGATTTGCCCGCAGACACCGCCGCTCGTGATGCCTTTCTGCTCGCCGTGATGGGCAGCCCCGATCCGCGCCAGATTGACGGCATGGGCGGCGCCGATCCTCTGACCAGCAAAGTCGCGGTCGTGTCAAAGAGTGAACGCCCCGGAATCGATGTCGATTACCTGTTCCTGCAGGTCTTCGTCGATAAAGCTATCGTTACCGACGCGCAGAACTGCGGCAATATACTCGCCGGAGTCGGCCCATTCGCCATCGAGCGCGGGCTGGTGGCAGCAAGCGGCGACGAAACACAGGTCGCCATCTTCATGGAGAACACCGGGCAAGTCGCCGTCGCCACTGTGCAGACGCCCGGCGGTGTGGTAACCTATGCGGGCGATGCGGCTATTGACGGCGTGCCCGGCACTCATGCGCCGATCCCCACCTTGTTCCGCGATACCGCCGGATCAAGCTGCGGCGCGCTGCTGCCTTCGGGTAATGCGGTAGACTTGATCAATGGCGTGCGAGTAACCCTGATCGACAACGGCATGCCCTGCGTGGTAATAAAGGCAGCCGATGTCGGCATCTCCGGCTATGAAGACCGCGACTGGCTAGACGCCAATACCGAACTCAAAGCGCGGATCGAAGCGATCCGGCTGCAGGTTGGCCCGCTGATGAACCTTGGCGATGTAACCGAAAAGTCGGCCCCCAAGATGATGCTCGTCGCCGCGCCAAAGGACGGCGGCGCAGTCTGCGTCCGCAGCTTCATCCCGCACCGCGCCCATGCCACGATCGGTGTGTTAGGGGCGGTAAGCGTGGCAACCGCATGCCTGATAGAAGGCTCCCCTGCTGCCGAGGTAGCTGTTGTGCCAGAGGGCACCCGCAAGACGCTCTCGGTCGAGCACCCAACCGGGGAAATGAGCTGCGTGCTCGAAGTGAACGAGGCGGGCGAGGTCATCAGCGCCGCCCTGCTGCGCACCGCGCGTAAGCTGATGGATGGAGTGGTTTTCGGATGACTGATCGCATTGTTTCCTGGCACGCAAACCCTTCCAAGCCGCGCTACGTTCCGCTTGCCGGTGCGGTGGATGCGCATTGCCATGTCTTCGGTCCGATGGCCGAGTTCCCCTTCAGCGCCAAGGCCAAGTACTTGCCCGGAGACGCCGGGCCGGACATGTTGTTTGCCCTGCGCGACAATCTCGGCTTTTCGCGCAATGTCATCGTTCAGGCGAGCTGCCATGGCACCAACAACGATGCGACGCTGAACGCCATTGCCAAATCGAACGGAAAAGCGCGCGGCGTGGCCGTTGTCGATCCGGCGATTTCGGAAGCGGAACTGGCCGCGCTGCACGAAGGCGGCATTCGCGGCGTACGCTTCAACTTTCTCAAACGCCTCGTCGACGATGCACCGAAAGACAAGTTCATCGAAGTCGCCAGCCGCCTGCCTGCTGGCTGGCACGTGGTGATCTACTTCGAGGCCGACATCCTGGAGGAACTACGCCCCTTTATGGACGCAATCCCGGTGCCGCTGGTGATAGACCACATGGGCCGCCCCGATGTCACTCAGGGCCCCGATGGTGCCGACATGAAGGCCTTCCGCAGCCTGCTCGATAACCGCGAGGACATCTGGTTCAAGGCCACCTGCCCCGACCGGCTCGACGCAATCAAGGACGGCGGCGCGGGCGATCCGTGGGATGCCTTTGCCAGCGCCGTCGCGCCGCTTGTCGCCGACTATTCCGACTGCGTCCTGTGGGGCACCGACTGGCCGCACCCCAACATGGAAACCGAGATCCCCGACGACGGCCACATCGTCGACATGATCCCCCGCATCGCTCCGACAGCCGCACTGCAGCGCAAGCTGCTGATAGACAATCCCATGCGGCTCTATTGGCCCGAGGAACTTGGCTGAACTGGTAAGGGCGTAACGGAGCGACAGGGTGAATCCGTTTGTCCCGGCTTGCTCCCTTTTGCTCATCAGCCCCGTGGCTTGCGATTGATTTCGAAGCACTCGCTTGTTCAGTGTGAGCAGCTTCACCACCAGTAGCCGTATAGCCCGATCAGGATTACCACGATCACAACAGCGGCGATGTTGAAGCTGCGCTTTGTCCCAAAAACCACGCTCGCTGTATCGATCCGGTTTGCCGTTGCCGGAGCCGGGCGGACGAGCGAGAAAGCCCCGGTCCACATCCCCGCCCCGCGCCCACGGATTTCGAAGGGCAGTGTGTTCATCGCCCAGACCAACAGGGTCGGCAGCAGCATGCCTGCACCCAGCTGATTGATGAAGCAGCCGATCAGAAAGGGTAGCGGGCTTGCCGCGCGTGACATCAGCAGAAAGCCGGTGGTCAGCAAGGCAAATTCGATCAGCAACAAGCGCGAAACCGGCATTCGTCCCGCGCGCGAATAAACCACGGTGCCGATCACCACGCCGATGCTCGCCAGCGAGGTGAGGAAGCCAGTCCTTCCCGGATCGGTGATGCCCAGCGCCACCAGCCCCATCGGCGCCTGAATCTGCACGGTGTAAAAAAGGACCGAGCCGAATACGGTCACTGCAATGATCCCTGCCATCTGTAGCCACGGGAAGCCCGCCCAGCTGCCATTATGCGGTGCGTCTTCAGCCTCATCGCTGGTGTCCTTCTCGGAAGGCTCCCAAGTGAAAAGAAGAACCAGCGCCAGCATGATCAGAGCCGAGCCGTAAACCCAGAACGGTGCGCGCCAGCCCGCTCGACCAAGCAGGCCGCCAACGTTGAAGAACACCAGCGCAGACATCGAGGCCACCGCCGTCTGCGCCGCCAACCAGCGATCGCGCGCTGCGCCTTGATAATAGTCGCCGATCATCGTGGTCGTCAGCACCATGATCAGCGATTCCGCGAGGCCCACCGCGACGCGCGAAGCGATGATCGCCCTGATATCGGTGAGAAAAACCGGTGCAATACCAACAATCGCATAGACCACGAAAGACCACAGCAGTAGACGCCGGCGCCCGAACCAGTCACCCAGAATGCCCGCAACCGGTGAGAACAATGCAACACACAGTGCCGGGACAGTTAGCACCATCGGCACCCAATATTCGTAGTCCGGCACCTGGTTGAATTCGCCAAGCAGGCCCGGCAATACCGGGGCCAGGAGGACAATCGCCATCGTCGAAAGAGTGATCGGCAGCAGGAGCGAAAATCCCGTCATGAAGCCCGGTTGGTGGTGCCTGCTCATCCTCAATTTTCCCTTGTTCTTGTTATCTTGATGCGGCCTTAAGAGTCGTCTGAAATCAGTGTCCCGCCATCAACCACCAGATTGTGCCCGTTGATGATGGCTCCGGCCGGTGAGGCTAGGAACACAGCAGCCCCGGCCACCTCTTCAGGCCTGCCTGGACGGCGGAGCGGTGTCATGGCCATGCGGCGCTGCATGAACGCTTTGTCCGCGAGCAGCGGCGCGGAAAGCTCGGTGGCGATGAAGCCCGGGCTGATGGCGTTGACCCGCAGATTCTGAGGCCCCCATTCCACCGCAAGGTTGCGCGCAAGCTGGGCATTGGCCGCCTTTGCCAGAGCATAGGCATTGATTTTGCCATTGCCCCTCAGGCCTGAAAGGCTGGAGATGAGGATGGCTGCCCCGCCGCCTCGTGCCGCGATGCGTGGCAGAGCGAGATTGCACAGCACCACTTGGCTACGCAAGTTCACGTCCATCACGTGGGCGTAGTCGTCCATGTCGATGGACGCGAGGAGCCCGGCTTTCCCGGTTATTCCGGCGTTGCAGACCAGAATGTCCAACCCGCCGAGTTCATCGTGAGCGAAATCCACCAGACATGCCAGTGCGGCATTGTCTGCAACGTCACAGGCCAATCCCGGCATCTGCAGTTCCGCAGCGACGCGCGCAGTATCGGCGGCATTCTCACTGGAAATCACCACCCGCGCTCCAGCCTCGATCAGCCCTTCGGCAATGGCGCGGCTGATGCCCCGAGTCGAGCCCGTTACCAGCGCGCACTTGCAATCCAGAGTGAAGGCTGCGTTCACTTGCGGTGAACCGTTCCCGCCCGAAGGCCAGCCAGAGCGCAAACTTCATCGTTATGGCCAACCGGAATCCCGGCCGCCCCGCTCACAGCGATAGCCCCGATAACCCGCCCGGCCCGCCGGATAGGAACTGCACCACCCTCGACAAACATTGCCGGGGTGACCTTGGCCATTTGGCTGCGATCCCCTCTTAGCAAACTGTTCACCTCGGAACTGGGCATGCCAAACGCTATTGTGACGATTGCCTTGCGTTGGGCGACGAACACATGACTGCCATCGGCGCCATCATCCGTCAGCATGGCCCTTGCCTCACCGCTGCTGTCAACGACACTCGCGGCGACCCGGTACCCTTGGACCCGGCAAGCCAAGACTGCGGCGTTGGCCATGCGCGTTGCCTCGACCAGATTCGGACCGGGAGCCGTGGCTTCGGGAGGATCACCCGGTCGCGGCATATGGAGGCCGGGCGGCAAAGGCGGTGGTTCCAGAGGCAGGTCGCCATTCTCTCTGGTCATGGCGAACGGCGGCAGACGATCCCCGGGGAGCGCGCGCGGTCCTGCGATTTCCTCATGAAACGGTGAATTGCCGAGCACCGGAGCGGCAAGGCCAACAACCAACAAGAGATAGAAAAGGGCACGCCTCATGGCTTGTGTTCCTCAAGCCGCTGGCCGTTGTGGAGATAGGCCGGAGCCTCAATTAGCACGAAGGCGATGCGGCAGACCTTGTCACTGGTGTTGCGCCACAGGTGGATGGTTCCGCGCTGCACGATAATGCCGCCTTGCCGCACAGTCCGCTTGGCGCCGTCATCCAGCTCAAGCTCGATTTCACCTTCAATCACGATGCCGTAATCGATGGAATTCGTGCGGTGCATCGGGCTTTCCTTGCCCGGCAGCATATCGACCACACGGATGACTGATCCCTGATTTAGGGTAAGCCCGGCATCGCGCTCGCGCCCGTCAATCTCGTCGTTGTTGTCGGCAGGAACCGTCGCCGTTGTCCAGACCAGCAAGAAGGCTGCATCGCCCGATGGGATCATCTTTGTCGGTGAAACGTCTTCCGAGCGGAACACCGCTCGGCCACTTTCGTCATGCCCGGTAACAACCCGCTGAACCGGAGCCAATCCGCTTTCACATAGCTCGCTCATGCCAGAACAACCTTTTGGTCGATCGCACCAAACGGCGTGCGGCCATCGGCGGTGCGCGCTTCCATCCGCACTGTGTCACCGTACTTCATGAACTCGGTCTTCGGCCCGCCCAGATCGACAATCTCGATCCCGCGCCGCTCGGCGATGCAGGATGAACCGACCTCACGGAAGTTCTCGTTGGAAACGGTGCCCGATCCGATCACTGTGCCCGCCACCAGATCGCGCGTGCGCGCGGCATGGGCGACCAGTGCGTCAAATCCGTAGCCCATCGCCTTGCCGTGGGCATTGCCGAACTGTTCGCCGTTCCAGTGGACCGTCAGGTTCATGTTCGGCTTGAAGTCCTGCCAGGCATCGCCCAGATCATCTGGCGTGACAGCGAAGGGCGCCATCGAGCACGGCGGCTTGGCCTGCACCCAGCCAAAGCCGGACTTCATTTCCGGCCCTGCCAAAAGCCGCAGCGACCAGTCGTTGATCTGCACAACCAGACGGATGTGCTTGCCTGCATCGGCCAGACTGGTGCCCATCGGCACGAAGTCAGTGATGATCCCGAATTCGCCCTCGAAATCGATCTGCAGCGCCTCGTCCATCATGC
>CANGBE010000024.1 GCA_947451875.1 Sphingomonadaceae bacterium
CTTTCGGGCATGCCGATGGTGTCGAGCAGGTGCGAGTACGCCGCGATGTGCACCGTTTCCATGTTGCTGAACGCCGCGAGCATCATCTTGACCTCGGTCGGCTTGAACACGCGGCCGTATTGCTCGTGATAGCAGTTCTGCACCTCGACATCAGCCTGGGTGAAGAAGCGGAAAATCTGCGTCAGCAGGTTGCGCTCGTTCTCGGAAATCTTCTGCGCCCAGTCCCGGCAATCCTCACCCAAGGGCACTTCCTCGGGCATCCAGTGGATCTGCTGCTGGCGCTTCCAGAAATCATAGGCCCAGGGATATTCGAAGGGCTTATAGGTCTTGCGGGCTTCAAGCAGCGACATCGGGCGAATCCTTGTGAGCGAATGGGGTAAGGTAAGTGTTTTGCCGCGCAGGCGGGAGTCTGGACGCGGGGTGAAGCTGGGGACAGGCGGTGGGCATCATTTCCAGAACCAGCCGGGCTTCAGGCCGCGGCTCTTCCGGTTGCGCCACATCTGGATGTACATCCACAGGCCAGAGAAGCTGAAGAACAGCATAGCGAAGCCGGAAAGCGTGGCGATCACCGTGCCAGCCGGGCCAAAGGTCTCGCCCGAGTGGAGGTGGTGCAGCAGGCTGTAATTCCAGCCGCCCTTCTTCGCAGGCTTGGGGCGGCAGGAATAGTCTGGCGGACAAACGAAGCCAGAGGGAGCGGCCGGTGCGGCCACTTCCTCATGTTCGCCGCCAACCAGTTCGCCCAACATCTCGACCTGGCTGAGCAGGCCTGTCACGGTGATCCACATCAGGAAAGCGCCGAAGAAGATGACCAGCCAACGATGCCATTTACGCATTAGATAAAACTCCTGTCAGATTGTGGCAGGAGTCCTGCCAAGGCCGGATGACAGCCATGCGACGCGGAAACTGGCCGCCATTACTGGCAGGCCAAGCATTCCTCGTAATCGGTCGGCGTGGCGAGTTCCATCACCGGGGCGGCGGCGGTGTTGTCTGCCTCTACCCCGCCAGCGAAACCGGCGCGCTGCACCGACTTAGAGCGCAGGTAATAGAGCGACTTGATGCCCTTTTCCCATGCCTGGAAGTGCAGCATCATCAGGTCCCACTTATCGACGTCAGCCGGGATGTAGAGGTTCAGCGACTGCGCCTGATCGATATAGGGCGTACGGTCTGCCGCGAATTCGAGCAGCCAGCGCTGGTCGATCTCGAACGAGGTTTTGTAGACCGCCTTTTCCTCTGGGCTGAGGAAATCGAGGTGCTGCACCGATCCGCCCATTTCGAGGATCGAGTTCCACACATTGGTGCTGTCCTTGGCTTTCACCTGCAGCAGCTTTTCAAGGTAGGGGTTCTTGACCACGAAAGAGCCCGAGAGCGTCTTGTGGGTATAGATGTTCGCCGGGATCGGCTCGATGCAGGCCGAGGTGCCGCCGCAAATGATGCTGATCGACGCGGTCGGCGCGATGGCCATCTTGCACGAAAAGCGCTGCATCACGCCCATGTCTGCCGCATCGGGGCAAGCGCCGCGTTCCTGCGCGAGCATCAGCGATGCCTCATCAGCCTTGGCGGCGATGTGCTTGAACATCTTGAGGTTCCACGCCTTGGCCATGGCGGTTTCAAAACCGATGCCCTTCATCTGCAGGAACGAATGGAAACCCATCACGCCCATGCCGACCGAACGTTCGCGCATCGCCGAATACTTGGCGCGGGCCATCTCGTCCGGTGCGCGGTCGATGTAATCCTGCAGCACGTTATCGAGGAAGCGCAGCACATCTTCAATGAAGCGCTCGTCACCGTTCCACTCGTCCCAGGTTTCCAGGTTGAGCGAGGACAGGCAGCACACCGCGGTGCGATCATTGCCAAGGTGGTCAACGCCGGTGGGGAGGGTGATTTCCGAGCACAGGTTCGAGGTGGAAACCTTCAGTCCCAGATCGCGGTGATGCTTTGGCATCATCCGGTTCACCGTATCGGAGAAGACGATATAGGGTTCACCCGTGGCCAACCGGTTTTCGACCAGCTTCTGGAACAGGCTGCGCGCATCAACCGTCTGGCGGATCGATCCGTCCTTCGGGCTGCGCAGGTGGAATTCGGCGCCATCGCGCACGGCTTCCATGAAGTCGTCAGTCAGCAGCACGCCGTGGTGCAGGTTGAGCGCCTTGCGGTTGAAATCGCCCGATGGCTTGCGGATTTCGAGGAACTCCTCGATCTCGGGGTGCGAGACGTCGAGATAGCAAGCGGCCGAACCACGACGCAGAGAGCCCTGCGAAATCGCCAGCGTCAACGAATCCATCACGCGCACGAAAGGAATGATGCCAGAAGTCTTGCCGTTGAGGCCTACCGGCTCACCAATGCCGCGCACGTGGCCCCAATAGGTGCCGATGCCGCCGCCGCGTGAGGCCAGCCAGACGTTCTCGTTCCAGGTGTTGACGATGCCTTCAAGGCTGTCTGACACCGAGTTCAGATAGCATGAGATCGGCAGGCCGCGACCGGTGCCGCCGTTCGACAGCACCGGCGTTGCCGGCATGAACCACAGCTTCGAGACATAGTCATAGATGCGCTGGGCGTGGTCCTGATCGTCCGAATAGGCGTCCGCCACGCGGGCAAAGAGATCCTGATACTTCTCGCCGGGGAGCAGATAGCGATCGTCGAGCGTGTCCTTGCCGAAATCGGTCAACAGGGCATCGCGCGTGTCATCGGTCACGATCGTGAAGCGACGGGCGTTGATCGCCTTAGAGTCATCGGGCTTCTTCGCCGCCTTGGCGACTTCCTTCATCGCGCCGGTCAGCGCATCGGCGCCCATCTTGGCGACCAGCGCTTCCGAACCGGCATCTGACTTTTCACTCATCGGCAGCGCCGGGCTTGCGCCCGCCTCCTTAACCTCAGGGGCAGCTCCGCGTGCATCAGCGCCAACATCCAACATTTCGACATCGCTGTCCGACACAGTCTCTTCCCCGGTTCTGAAATCCACGTTCACGCCCCCAAAATTCTCTGCGCCGGCTCGGCGCGACTTTCCCTGCTCAGTCCGATTCGGAGGGCAAGCGCTCTCCATACCAGACTGAAACCCAAGAGGGGAGAACAAATCGAGAAAACTATCCCCCGACTTGTCCCCAGAAAGACCCTCGGTTGCGCGTCCCTCGCACCGAATCCGCCCCCCTTCCGCTTTTCGCGGGCTGGAGAGCGATATCTAGGTCTTGTGGGTCCCCCCGATAACTGGACCACTATCTATAGTGCCTTATCCTGATTCCGGCGCAAGGGGTAAATCTTGTGTTAATTATTAAGGAGGGGCTTGGGCAGAGCCTGACCGGCCTGTTGCGGTGCAGCGACGCGTGGGAATTCCTGCACTCTTGGCCAGCGCAAGAGTCAAAGTGAATCTGTGAAAAAATTTTTGTCCGTGGACAGGTCACCGGGCGGCTTGACTAAGGATAGAATCGAGCCGGGCAACAAAGTTTCAAACAGCCCAGCGCAATCCCTGTTGCCGGCTTGCCGCGAGACCTATAGCTTCGCTTATAAGGGAAAACACTTAGTGGAGTATACAGGGCTATGATCAATGTAATCACATCAGCAGTATCCGGTCTGTTTATCGGCGTACTCGCGCGCTTCTTCTATCCCGGAACGGTTCAGTTGGGCTGGGTCTATACCATTGTACTGGGCATCGGCGGCTCGATGCTGGCAGGCTTTGTCTTCAATCGCGGACACAAGGAATTCAACCGTCCCGGTTTACTGGCATCGCTGCTCGGCGCGATGGTATTGATCTTTGCTGGTCGGCAGTTTGGAATGATCTGAACAGCAGGCGATTAGCGCGGCGTTAGTGCCGCAATAGCATCCGCCATATCGTCAATCAGTGCCAGCGGCAGATCATGCCCCATGCCGGGATAAGTGATCAGTCGCGCGCCGCGAATCGAGGCCGCCGTATCCTCACCGCCGTGGACGGTGATCAGCGGATCATCTTGCCCATGAATCACCAGCGTTGGCGCGGTGACCTTTTTCAGACGTTTGCGGCGGTCGCCATCAGCGAGGATTGCGGCATATTGGCGTGCCGGCCCGGTGGGATGGAAGGCGCGTTGATATTCCGCCGCCAAGCGGTTGCGCTGGCGCTCAAGGTCTGCTGGATAGCCAGGGCTGCCGATGGCCGCCGCCCGCATCTGGCCGACCTCCACATAGGCCTCAACCCCGCCCTCAGGCGGAACCGGTGCCGTCAGCGCGGCCAGTGCCGCCTTGCCCGGCGGTGGCAGCTTCGGGTTGCTGGTGGTCGACATGATCGACGTGAGTGACAGCACCCGCTCTGGATAGGCTGCAGCAACCAGCTGGGCGATCATTCCGCCCATCGAGACGCCAACTATGTGCGCCTGAGGGAGCCCCATGGCATCAAGCAGCGCGACCACATCGGCGGCCATATCGGTCAGGTGATAGGACAGGCGCGGCTTCAGGCCGATCTTGGTCTTGAGCACCAGCGACACGAAATTGGGCCGTCCGGCGTGGGTGAACTTGGTCGACAGGCCGATGTCGCGATTATCGAACCGCACGACATAGAATCCCCGCGCCACCAGCGCTTCGACGAACTCTATGGGCCACAGGGTCAACTGCGCGCCCAGCCCCATGATCAGCAGCAGCGGCGGATGCGAAGGATCGCCGTGGGTTTCGACTTCAAGCGTTATGCCATTCGCGCTGATCTGCGACATGGATCCTCCCGTGTGTTTCGGGCAGGCTAGCGGCAATCACCGATCTTAGGAAGCGTCTCCGCGTTCCTCGCGCTCGTGCATCTCGGTGGCACGGCCGACGAGGCGGGTGTCGACCTCTCCCACACGCTCGGGATCCTTGTCACGATAGGAGAAGCTGTTCAGCACATAGCGCATGGCGTTGAGCCTTGCGCGCTTCTTGTCGTCGCTTTTGACCACCGTCCACGGGCACAGATCGGTATCGGTGGCGGTGAACATCGCCTCCTTGGCCTCCGTATAGTCATCCCACTTGTCGAGACTGGCGAGATCGATCGGCGAGAGCTTCCACTGCTTGAGCGGGTGGACCTTGCGCTCGATAAAGCGGCGGCGCTGTTCCTCGCGGCTGACCGAGAACCAGAACTTGATCAGCTTGATGCCGCTGCGCACCAGATTGGTCTCAAAGCCCGGCGCCTGGGCGAGGAATTCGCTATATTCCTCGTCGGTGCAGAAGCCCATCACCCGCTCCACCCCGGCGCGGTTGTACCAGGATCGATCAAACAGAACCAATTCGCCTTTGGTCGGCAAGTGTTCGACATAGCGCTGGAAATACCATTGCCCGCGCTCAACCTCATTGGGCTTTTCCAGCGCGACCACGCGTGCTCCGCGCGGGTTGAGGTGCTCCATGAAGCGCTTGATCGCTCCGCCCTTGCCCGCGGCATCGCGCCCTTCGAACAGGATCACGACGCGCTGATCGGTTTCCTTGAGCCACCCCTGCAGCTTCAGTAATTCAGACTGCAGCGCGAACTTTTCACGTTCATAGTCCTTGCGCAGCATCTTGTACTTGTAGGGATAGCCGCCGTCCTGCCAGCCGGGGAGCAACTCGTCGCTGGTCGTTTTTTGCGGGACACCGGTGGTCGGCAGGCCGAGATATTCGCTGAGGCGCCGGGCATCGTCGGGCGCAGAGCCATCGATCAGTGCCTGCAGTTCAGGGGTAATCGGCAGGCCCGCAAGACTTTCCATCGCCGCATCGACCCCGGCCTCTTTGGCGAGAATCCGCTCTCCCACCAGACTGCGGGCGACCGCGTCTTCGGCTTTGGTCTGATGTTCGTCGTTATCGTTGTTGTTGTGCGTCATGGTGTCCCAGCAACGTTAGCGCAGTCATTGTTACGCTTTTATTGCAAGTGGACACTGCACCCGATTGGTTCAAGGCACCAGCACCGTATCGCGCGCCTGTTTCAGCATCTGCGGATAGTCCAGCGTATAGTGCAGGCCCCGGCTCTCGTGCCGCGCCAGTGCCGAACGGACGATCAGTTCGGCGCATTGCAGCAGATTGCGCAGCTCGATCAGATCGGTGCTGACGCGGAAATGGGCGTAGTATTCGTCGATCTCGTCGGTCATCATCTGGATGCGGTGCTTGGCCCGCTCCAGCCGCTTGGTGGTGCGGACAATTCCGACATAATTCCACATGAAGCGGCGGATCTCGGTCCAGTTCTGTTTGATCACCACTTCCTCGTCGGAATCGGTAACCCGGCTGGCATCCCATGCCCGCACGCGTGGCGGCGCATCGAAACTTTCCCAGCGCGCCAGAATATCCGCCGCCGCGGCATCGCCGAACACGAAGCATTCGAGCAGCGAATTGGAGGCCAGACGGTTCGCCCCATGCAGCCCGCTCTCGGTGCATTCGCCCGCGGCATAGAGCCCGGGCAGGTCGGTCCGGCCATCAAGATCGATCACGATGCCGCCGCAGGTATAGTGCTGCGCCGGCACCACCGGGATCGGTTGGGTGGTCATGTCGATGCCCAGCGTCAGCAGCTTTTCGTAGATGTTGGGGAAGTGCTCACGCACGAATTCTGCCGGTTGATGGCTGATATCGAGGTGGACGAAATCGAGGCCGTCGCGCTTGATCTCGGCGTCGATCGCGCGGGCGACGACATCGCGGGGGGCAAGCTCCAGCCGCCCGTCATAGTCGGCCATGAAGCGGCGACCAGACTTGGGGTTGATCAGATGCCCGCCCTCGCCGCGCACGGCCTCGGTGATCAGGAAGTTCTTGACCTCAAGGTTGTAGAGGCAGGTCGGGTGGAACTGCATCATCTCCATGTTGGCAACCCGCGCGCCCGCGCGCCAGGCCATGGCAATGCCGTCCCCGGTGGCGCCACGCGGTGCGGTGGAGAACTGATAGACGCGGCCCGCCCCGCCGCTCGCCAGAATGGTCGCGCGAGCAGTGTAAGCCTCAACCTGTCCGGTGATCTCGTCGAGTGCATAGACGCCCCAGACGCGGCCCGATCCCGAATAGCGCTGCTCATGCCGCCCGGTGATCAGATCGATGCAGGCGCGGTGCGGTTGCAGGGTGATATTGGGATGATCCTGCGCCGCCTTGATCAGCGCAGACTGCACCGCCCAGCCGGTTGCATCGTTCACATGGACAATCCGCCGGTGGGAGTGGCCGCCCTCGCGGGTGAGGTGTAGGTTCTGGTCCCCGGCATTGTCCGCCCGGTTGAACGGCACGCCAAGCTCGATCAGCCGCTCGATCGCATGGGGCGCGCGTTCGATGACGAACTCGACCGATTCCTGCCGGTTCAACCCCGCGCCCGCGACCATGGTGTCGCGGATATGGTTCTCGAAGGTGTCACCTGAATCGAGCACGGCAGCAATGCCGCCTTGCGCCCATGCCGTTGAGCCGCCGGTCAACTCGCCCTTGGCCAGCACCAGCACCTTCAGCTTTTCGGCCAGCGCCAGCGCGGCGGTTAGCCCGGCCGCGCCAGAGCCAACAATGATCACATCATGCTGCATGAAAGCCTCTCCTGAAGCCTCCTTTGGCGCATTGGCGCGAGCTTGGAAAGGACGGGAATGGTAAGGCCCCGTTAACCATGCTCTCGCTAACAGCCGTGCAAGTAACCTGACCCGGGACGCAAAAAAATGACCCTTCATCGCAAGCCGCTCTGCTGGATCAACGTCCACAAGCCCGATCGCCGCACGGTGAGCTGGGACGGGCTGAACTTCGTCGGCACCTGTGAATGTTGCGGCGGCGCGATCCGCCGCGCTGCCAAAAGCGACTGGCGCAAGGACTGGAACCCCAGCGTTATCTTCAAGCTGGCGGCCTAACCCACTTCCCGCATCATCGACGAGGAATAAGGCACCAACAGCCCACTCGCCTTGTCCCAGCCGCCGTTCAGCCAGTCATGCCGTGATCGGTCTGAGTCAGGCAGGATCACCGGCATCCGTTCGATCCCGCATTGGCGGAGAGCTGCATTGGCCTCACAGGTGAGCAGGGCGAAGGAGGCAACCTCGCTGTCCTTCCACACCCCGGCAAAAGCAAACAGCGGCTGATCGGCGCAGGCGAACCAGTGCTGGCGGCGCTTGCCAGTGGTGGGATCAACGCGTCCCCACTCCATGAAAGCGGTGGCAGGAGCCAGACAGCGAAACTCGCTGTTGCGCAGGTTGCCCACCCAGAACGGCGAATCCGGATTGCGGACAGTCAGCACTGTTCGCGAGGGATCGGCAGCGGGTGCCAAATGCATTGGGGGAGGCACACCCCAGAGCCGCGGGATCAACCGCCGCGGCTGCCGCTCGAGCCTGGGCCCGGCCACGAACTCGCGCCCCGCTGTAATCACCGGAGCAAACTGGTTCGCCGCCACATGCCCGCCCGCCCAGGGATCATCACCAGCTGCCGCACCAAAATGCCCGGCAAGGGCCGCCGCAGGGGCGGAGAGGCGATAGAGCATGGTCATCGCTGCGCCATAACATAGCGCCGTCGATTTCTCCCCGATCGCTTATCAATTAATTAGGCATGCCCCCCCTAGTGCGGTCGTGACCTTCAGCGCAGGGGCAGCACCACTTCGATGATCCTTTCCGGACAGATTCTAGTCAGCGCGTTTGCCCATTTGCTGCTGTTTCTCAGGCTCGTGTGGGAGCGGGCAAGCCACGAATTGGTTTCGCCTTTTGCCGACCTTTCGATCTTCTCGCTCTGCTTTGCCCTGCTCGTCGCAGTGGTCTGGTCGGCGCGCGGGCGGCGGCGCAAAATCCGGGTGCTGCTGCGCGGCATGTTTCCGCGCTACTGGCTGTCGGGTCCTTCTGCCAGGGCGGACTGGGGCTTCGCGCTGTTCAACCGCTTCGTTGCCGGTTCGCTGGTCGCCTGGGCGATTCTCTCGAGTTCGACAATCAGCCAGTTCCTGGGGCTCTGGCTGACCGACCATTTCGGCCCGGCACAAGCAGGCCCGGCGCCGGGCTGGCTGACAACCCTTGTCGCCACCGTGGCGCTCTATCTTGCCTATGAACTGGCCTATTTCATCAGCCACTACCTCTCGCACCGCGTCGAACTGCTGTGGCATTTCCACCGCGTTCATCACCTGGCAGAGACGCTCAGTCCGCTGACCAACAACCGGGTTCATCCGGTCGACAGCATCCTGCTTTACAACTTCATCGGGGTCTTTACCGGCGCGACCATGGCAATGCTGGGCTATTTCCTGCCGAGCGCCAAAGCGGTCGACCTCGATGGAACTAACGCCTTACTGATCCTCGCGCTCTATCTCCTCACCCACCTGCAGCACAGTCACATCTGGCTGCCGCTGACCGGCTGGACAGGCCGGATCGTGATGAGCCCCGCGCACCACCAGATCCACCATTCGGACGATCCGGCGCACTACAACTGCAATTTCGGCAACAGCCTCGCCCTTTTCGACTGGCTGGCACAGACCCTGGTCGCGCCCAAGTTCATCCGCCAAAGGCTGAAGTTCGGGGCAGGCGCCTATGCAGTCGATCCGCACACCGTCTACGGCGGACTTATCCAGCCGTTTGTCGAGGCCTTCTGGTCGGTAGTGCGCCTGATGAGACTGGCGAAACCCGGCCAGACCATAAGCGTCACCGCCGCCAGAGCAGAAATCAGCGTCGCAGTCTGATCCGTTCGGTTACACCAAGCTGTTGGCGCACTCCGCTGCTCAGATCGCGTTGACCGGTATCCGAAAGTACACATGACCTTGCGGCGTTGCCGGCGGCATGGCTCCGGCGCGGATGTTGACCTGCAATGACGGCAGGATCAGCAGCGGCGCCTCAAGCTGGGCATCGCGGGCGCGGCGATTGGCGACGAAGTCTGCCTCGCTGACGCCGGCGTGAATATGGACATTGTTGGCGTTCTGTTTGGCCACCGTGGTTTCCCAGATGAACTCGCTGCGTCCCTCGGGCAGGTAATCATGGCCGACGAAGACGCGGGTTTCGGAAGGAAGGGTCAGGATCTTGCGGATCGAGGCATAGAGTGCTGGGGCGGAACCGCCGGGAAAGTCGGTCCGCGCCGTGCCATAGTCGGGCATGAACAGCGTATCGCCAACGAACACCGCATCGCCGATGAGGTAGGAAACGCAAGCCGCCGTATGGCCCGGAGTATGCATCACGCGGATCGACAGATTGCCCAGTGGCAGCTCGTCGCCATCACTCACCAGCCGGTCAAATTGGCTGCCGTCGGGCGTGACATCATCGGCTTCGAACAGCGGCACGAAGACCTCCTGCACCTGCGTGATCAGAGCGCCGATAACGACGGGCGCACCGGTTTTCTCGCGCAGATAGTGCCCGGCCGAGAGGTGATCGGCGTGGGCGTGGGTTTCGAGCAGCCAGTCAACAGTCAGCCCCTGCGCTTCAACGAAGGCAAGGATCGCGTCAGCTGACTTGGTGGAGGTGCGGCCATTGCGCGGCGTGAAATCGAGCACTGGATCGATAATCGCCGCGCGGCGTGTCGCGGGATCGGCAACGACGAAGGTGGCGGTGAAGGTAGCGGGATCGAAGAAGGCAGTGACCTGAGGCGTGGTGGACATGATTCGTCTCCTTGGTCCTTATATTAGTACTTGCTAATTTAGAATCAATGCATATAATGAGGTCATGTTCGATCTTTCACTCTACAACCTCGCCGAATTCGAAGTCAGCGCCGGAAAGGCCGCCGCCCTGCTGCGGCTACTCGGCAATGAGAAACGCCTGATGGTGCTGTGCCAGCTTGCCGATGGCGAGCTTTCGGTAGGGCAGTTGCAGGCGCGCATCGGCACCTCGCAATCGGCACTGTCGCAACACCTTGCCCTGCTGCGTGATGAAGGCGTGGTCGCCACCCGCCGCCAGAGCCAGACAATTTTCTACCGCATTGAGGACCCCTCCGCCCTGCGGGTCATTCAGACCCTGGCAGAGCTGTTCTGTCCCCCGAACCTGAGGACCACACCATGACTACCACTCTGCACAAACTCTCGCCGCAGGACGTTCAGGCGCGCCTCGCCGCTGGCAAAGCCGTGCTGGTCGATATCCGCGAGGCTGACGAATTCGCTCGCGCCCATATCCCGGGTGCCCGCTCGCAGCCGCTCTCGGTCTGGGAGCAGGCGCATCTTACCGTCGATCCCGATGCCGACGTGGTCTTCACCTGCCGCACCGGTATGCGCACGGCAGGCGCCTGTGATCGGCTTGCCGCGCGCGTCAGCGGCGATGCTTTCGTGCTTGATGGCGGGCTTGATGCCTGGGCCAAGGCTGGCCTGCCGGTGAGCGAAGACAAAGCTGCGCCGATGGAGATCAACCGGCAGGTGCAGATCACCGCCGGGCTGCTGATCCTGACCAGCGTCGTGCTCGGCTACACTGTCTCGCCGCTATGGTTCGGCCTCTCGGGCTTCATCGGCGCCGGACTTACCTTCGCGGGGCTTTCAGGCACCTGCGGCATGGCCCGCGTGCTGATGCTGATGCCGTGGAATAAGCCAAATCAGCAGGGGGCGGCCGCCTGATATGGGCTGGGAACCGCTCCTGCTTGGCGCTCTGGGTGGCCTGATGGTCGGCTTTTTGCTGACCCTGTTCGGCGGCGGCGGATCGGTGCTGGCAACGCCGTGGCTGATCTATGTCGTCGGGTTAGCTGACACCCACGCGGCGATCGGCACTTCGGCGGCGGCGGTAGCGGTGAATGCCGCGACCGGGCTTGCCGCACAGGCGCGTGCGGGCCGGGTCAAGTGGCCATGCGCCACGGTCTTCGCTGTCTCGGGCCTCACCGGCGCGCTGGTGGGTGCGCATCTCGCCAAGCAGGTCGATGGCAAGTCGCTGCTGACATGGTTCGCCTTTGCCATGATCGCCATCGCCCTATCGATGCTGCTGCCGAAAAAGAGTGAAGGCGATCCGGCGGTCCACCTCAAGCCGGTGATGGTGCTGAAGCTCGCCCCCGTTGGCCTCGCCACCGGCCTTGCGGCAGGCTTCTTCGGCATCGGCGGCGGCTTCCTGATTGCGCCGGGGCTGATGGCCTCAACCGGCATGACACTCGCCAATGCCGGCGCGAGTTCGCTGGTTTCGGTCACCCTGTTCGGCACGGCGACGAGCGCGAGCTATGCGCTATCAGGACAGGTCGTCTGGCCGCTGTTCGGCGCGCTGGTGCTAGGCGGTGCGGCGGGAACGCTGGCCGCCATGCCGCTCGCCAAGCGGCTGGAAAGCCACGCAAGGGCAGCGCGAAGCAGCTTTGCCCTGCTGGTCATTGCGGTGGCGGTCTATATCCTGTTGAAGTGAAATGCTGCGCTGCGACAATATTCGCGTTTCGCGCTGGTTCATCATCGGCTAGGTAGTCCGGCATAGTCGCAATCCGGGATCATGGGATGACAATTAGCGCAAACCTGCCGCTGCTGGCGGGCACTGCCATCGCCGCCCTGCTCATCGCCCCAGCCGAAGCGCGGGAGCGCGCGGCCGATCATGTCGCGGTTGCCGTGGGTGTGCTCGCCACGCCGGACTATGAAGGTTCTAACGACTATGTGCTCTCCCCCGCAGGCGGCGCGATTATCGAAGTGGATGGCATCACGCTAAGCTGGCGCGGCAATGCGCTGAGCCTTGATCTGGTGCCCGATTACAAGGACCAGACCTTCAAGATCACTGC
>CANGBE010000025.1 GCA_947451875.1 Sphingomonadaceae bacterium
AGCAGCCAGGAGAAGGTTCCCCCGCCGCGCGAAACGAGCCCCTGCAACACCAGTTGCTGAATGGCAACCGGGCGTCCGTGCTTGTCGGCCCAGATTGAATCTTCAACGGCCAATTCGCCGCCGCTGGAAATGAATTGCCAGTAAGAGCCATCGGGCAGGGCGAGGCCTGCACCCTGCCGGTTTTCCGACAAGCCGATCTCGATACCCGGGCCGATATGCCAGCGGATGGCAAAGCCCACCTTGCCGCGCGCGCCCTTGCCCTTGGCCGGAACCAGCAGGTCTTCGCCGCGCAGTTCTGTGCCATCGTCGCGCAGGATCAGGATGCGGCGGTGGATCAGGCCGAAGCGGCTGGCATAGCCATCGTGGCTGGCCTCAAGCCTAGTGGCTCCAGAACCGCGCTCACCCTCAATGGTGCGGCGATCAACTTCGACCTCGTTGACGCCGGGGCCGAGCTTTCCGGCGATCAGCACGGCAGTACTATTGGAATCGTCGAGCACCAGTGTCGAATGCGCAGCCGTAGCGCGCAGGCCGGCGTCAAGGCGCGGCGGGATAAGCCCGCCCGCCGCTGCCGCGCCGCCGCAGTTGACGATAAGGCGCTGGTTCGCGTGGCTCAGCTCAAACGCCAGTGTTGAAGCGCAACCCGCCCGGGCATGGCGCGCCATTGGCGGCGGTGCTGCGTCGAATTGCAGGATGGTCTTCTGGGCAACCGCGCGCTGGTATCCCCACTGGCGGGCATCGCGCAAGGGGCGGGTGCGGACGCCGCTGGCCTCTACCAGCGCGGCAATCTCTGCCCCGCCGACAGCCCAACCGCCCTGCCACGATCCCAGCGAGCCATTGCCATGGGTCAGCGCCAGCAGCGGCGGCACCAGCAGCGCGAGCATCGAGCCAACCACCTCGGGCGGATCGCGATCCACGGCATAGTAACAGGACGACAGCCGCACCAGCAGGGCAATCGCCTCCATCTGCGCTATCGGGCTACGCGCCAACACGCCGCCATCATCGCCAACCAGCTCGCCCAGCGTTTTGACCAGACCTGATTCGCCGAACAGACGGCGCGGCTTGCCTCCAGAAAGCAGAAGCCCCGCAGCAGTGATTCCGCACCAACCGGCGAACTGGGCGAGCAGGTCTTCACCGCGCAAGACATTTTTGTCGAGCCAGCGCGCATGAGCGGCGATCGATGTCATCGCTCGTTGGCGCAGCAGCTTGTCGGAAGAGAGAATCAGCGGCGCATGGGTAAGCCATGACAGTAGCCGGGTGCCCGCCGAGGCCACAGACCAGACGCCAACCTTGCCCGGCTTGGACGGCAGCTTGGCATTGGCATCAAGCCAGCTCGCCAGAATGCGGGTTGCCACCGGCGTGCACTGTTCGCGCGGCGCGGCGGCCTCAAGATCAGCCAGCCAGGTAAAGCCGTGAACGTAACGCTCCATCGGCGGAAACATCCGCGCGACGCCGCCAAGATCGGCCTGCGAGATCGCCAGCTTGGCGCCATTCAGCAGAAAGTGCCCGGCGCGGATCGCGGTTCCCGCCACTTTATCGCCAGTCAGCGGATCAACTGCAGCGGCGAGAAGGCGTTCTTTTTGCGCTTTGCGCAGCGGCGCGGTGAGCGCTGATCCCGGAATGCCGATCGAATAGGCGAAACGCAAAAACCGCTCACCCGCGCTTAGCGACGGTGGGGCAAAGTCGGCAAGCGCGAGCATCCGGCCGGGTTCGATGACCCTGCTTTCCACTTCAGGGCTTTCAGCTTCACCCACCTCAGAGTTCACCAGCTCCTCCCGCTTCCCGCTGTCCAGCGCAATGGCCATAGCCGTCCCGCCTTTAGCAGCGTGAGCCGCATCATGGTCGCTCTCGCCCGGTGTGTCATCAAGGACTTCCCTGAGCGGCGCATCCATTTAAGCCAGCCCTTTTAGCCGGGCGATATTGGCGGCATAACAATCCGGCCCGCCTTTGAAGGTTGCCGTGCCCGCCACCAGCACATCGGCCCCTGCTGCAACGCAGAGCGGCGCGGTTACTGCGTCGACTCCGCCATCAACCTCAAGCCTGATATCGCGGCCCGACTTGTCGATCATCTTGCGCACTGCCTCGATCTTGCGGAGCTGGCTGGAGATGAAGCTCTGCCCGCCGAAGCCGGGGTTGACGCTCATCACCAGCACCAGATCGATATCCTCGATCAGATAGTCGAGCATCTTGGCCGGGGTCGCCGGATTGAGCGAAACACCGGCCAGCTTGCCGCAGCTCTTGATCAGCTGGACCGTGCGGTGGGTATGGGCACCCGCTTCAGGATGGACAGTTATGATATCCGCACCGGCATCGGCAAAGGCCTGAATATAGCTGTCGACCGGCGATATCATCAGGTGGACATCAAACACCTTGGCCGTGTGCGGGCGCAGCGCCTTCACCACCATCGGGCCGATGGTGATATTGGGCACGAAATGCCCATCCATCACGTCGACATGGATCCAGTCTGCCCCCGCTGCATCAATGGCGCGCACCTCTTCGCCCAGCCGGGCAAAGTCGGCGGAGAGGATGGAGGGGGAAATCAGTGGAATGGCCATATATGGGCAATGGCCTTAACACCCTATCTAGGGGCAGCAAGGCAAGGCCAAGGCTTTTCCACACTGTATCCTGTAGGCGGTTGCCCTTATGCGTTCGCTTGCTTGGCCAGCGGCGGCGGAAATGCAATGAACTGCTCGAAGTTCTCGATATCCCAGCCGGTTACCACCAGGTCACCGACAGAAAGCCAGGCGTGGGCCTCGAAGCCAATCATCTCGGTCTTGCGGCTGCCGATTTGCAGGCGCGATGGGACACCTTTTCGCGCTAACCACCGCTGCGCAGCAAGTGCTTGGACAAGGCAATCTGATCTCCATGGCATCCGGCGAGCTACGCGAGGGATCAGTCGAGCAAGAAGATGCGCAAGCTTTTCTTGCCGCCGCGTGCTGCCACTTCTTGGCACGCTTCAAGAAGCATGGCAGAATTGGGAGCACGGTACGGCATCTGTGAGCATGGCTTTTGCGATGCTAGATCGCACCGAGGCAGTTCGCGAACCTGAGCCCGGACAGAATCCGCCGCCCGAGCTGAAACGCGAGCTCGTTCTCAGTAACGTCGGTGTGCACTTCAATGGAGGCCCCCGTCCGGCGCTAGACGGAACCAACCTTACGCTTTCTGCCCGCTCAACTCTGGCATTGGTCGGGGCCTCGGGATCAGGCAAATCAACCCTTGCCGATCTGGCGGGTGGCCTACTCTCGCCCGACAGCGGAACGATAGAGGTCGATGGTATCCCGCTTTCAGGTGGGGTCCAGCGGGCGTGGCGTGCGAAGGTGGCCTATGTCCAGCAAGAGCCGCTGCTGTTTCACGGTTCAGTCAGGGAAAATCTGGCGCGCGCCAATCCATCCGCAGACGAAAAGCGCATTCGGTGCGCGCTGGTGGATGCCTCTGCCGCTTTCGTCGATCAACTGCCGCAGGGCATTGACACCGTAATCGGCGACGGGGGACGGCGGCTATCAGGCGGTGAACAACAGCGCATTGCCCTTGCCCGCACCCTGCTGCGCGATCCCAGTCTGCTCATCCTCGACGAGGCGACCAGCGCGCTCGACAGCGCTAGTGAAGCCAGCATTGTCGAGGCGATCCGTGCGCTTCAGGGTAAGCTGACCATCCTGATCATCGCCCATCGCGGCGCACTGGTTGCGCTGGCGGACAGGGTTGTAGAATTGGCCGATGGCAGGATCGTAAGCGAAACGGCCATAAAATAGTTACAATTCGCGACTACTCTTGCCTGAATATCTGGTTAGTGATGGGATTGATGCAGACTGATCGTAACCTTCAGCAGGCCGAGAATGGCGTGCTCCGCACTTTTCTCCGGGTAATCCTTGCCTCGGGCCTGGCAGCGTTTTCTGCCCCGGCGTTGGCTCAGGGCGATCCTGCGCCGCCACTGGGCTGCACCGGCACGCCTTCTGCCACCTGGGTTACGGTGATTGCCGAGGAGTTGCGCAGCGGTGATGGCCTGCTGGCCATGACGCTTTATGCTGACGATTCACGCCGGTTTCTGGTGAAGCACGGATCGCTTTCGGTTGGCCGGGTAAAGGTCCAGCCGGGTGGCACCACGCGGGGCTGCGTCTTCCTGCCCGCGCCGGGCGTTTATGCCATTGCTTTGTATCACGACGAAAACGGCGACACGAAATTCAACCGCTCGATGATCGGCCTGCCGCAGGAAGGCTGGGGCTTCACCAACAATCCGCCGACCCTGATGGGCCTGCCTTCGTTCTCGTCGGCGCGGCTGAACGTTCCGCGCACCGGACTGGTGACGCGGATTAAGATGAAATACCCCTGATCTAAGGGTCAGGCGTAGATTTCAGGCAAATAGATCGGCGCCTCGGCCCCGGCTATCGCGTGGGCGCGGGGATCGTCGACATCGAGCCACCACGCGTCGCGCGCATCTATGCCGATATCCATCGTCGCCGCGCGGCCCCGATCGGCGAGTGCTTGCATTCCGTCAGAGAGACTTCCCGCCTTGCCCGCCGCGATGGCTGCGGCAATCGCTTCAGGCAGTTCTGGGGTCACCAGAAACGCCCCGCAATCGACCGCATTGTATGGCGCGATGGTCTTGCCGATGGACTGAATGAAGCCGCGGTCATCGGTTTGCACCCAGGTGGCATCGTCGGGATCGATCATCGGGTGGTTCACCCGCCGGTCAATCGCCAGCGTAACCCCGCGCGTTGGCGAGCCTTGCTGCGCCAGCTTGGTGAGGATCGGGGCAGCGAAGATGTGATCGGCCATCATCAGCAGGAAATCGCCCGAGATCGCCTCAGCCCCGACCATCACTGACCAGCCATTGGGCTTTGACCAGTCTGCCAGCCTGACGGGATCGACGGTAACGCCGGTTCGCGCGGCGATTTCGGTGAGGCCTGCCTCCAGCCGCTCGGCCTCATGGCCGGTGACCACGACGACGCGCCTTGCCCCGGCAGCTCGCGCCTGCCGGATCCCGAGTTCGATCAGCGGCATGCCCGCAACCGGCGTGAGCGGCTTCGATTCCGAGACTTCGCGCAGGCGGCTGCCATATCCGGCGGCAATGATCAGGGCGTCCACTTTGGCTCCCGTTCCGATACAACAACGCCGACCGTCCGTGAGGAAGGTCGGCGCCGAATGCCCTGATGGGCGGATTGTTTATTCAGCAGCGATGGCGGCGTCGGAAATGTATTCCTCGACCATCTGGGCTGCCGTATCGTCGCTGAATTGCTGCAACGGATGCTTGCAGTAATAGGCCGAAGGACCAATCAGCGCCCCACCTTCACCGCGCTCAAGCGCAATCTTGCAGCAACGGATCGCGTCCATTACGCAGGCTGCGGAGTTCGGGCTGTCTTCAACCGAGAGACGCAGCTCAAGGTTCATCGGCACATTGCCCCACTGCTGGCCTTCAAGGCGCAGGAAGCACAGCTTGTTGTCCTTTTGCCAAGGCACATAGTCAGACGGGCCGACATGGATGTTCTCATCCGCAAGCCGGTTAGCAAGCATCGCCTGCACTGCCTCGGTCTTTGATTCTTTCTTACTGCCCAGCCGCTGGCGATCGAGCATGTTCATGAAATCGGTATTGCCGCCGGTGTTGAGCTGATAGGTCCGCTCAACATTAACGCCGCGCGCGCCAAACAGGCTGGAAAGCACCCGGTGAACAATCGTCGCGCCGATCTGTGCCTTGATATCGTCGCCCACAATGGGGATGCGCTTTTCAGCAAAGCGGCGTTCCCATTCGGGACGGCTGGCGATGAACACCGGCATGCAGTTGACCACGGCAACGCCCGCTTCCAGCGCGCATTCCATGTAGAATTCAGTAGCCTCTTCCGACCCGACGGGCAGGAAGTTGAGCAGAACCTCTGCGCGCGAGTCCTTGAGTGCCTGAACGATTTCCGCTTGGGTCGCATCGGCCTGATCGGCAACGATGAAGCCGCGCTCACCCATCCCGGTCATGTGCTCGGCTACGCCATCGGAAACGCGGCCCATCATTACCTTGGTGCTGGTTGACGGCACTTCTGGCATAAATACGGCAGTGTTATTTGGAGCGGAAAAGATCGCCTCGGCAATGTCGAGACCGACCTTGCGGGCATCGACGTCCACACCCATCACGAATTCTACATCGCCCGCGCCATAGCCCCCGATCCGATCATGGATCAGGCCCTGCGACGAATTGTTGGAGCGATAATAGGCAACCCCCTGAACCAGCGAACTGGCGCAGTTCCCTACGCCGATCACTGCAACCCTTATTGGCTTCATCTAAAAGATTCCTCCGGACAGCCGCTTAGCGGCCAGAACAATCTCGCCTCATTGAGAAAACGACCGGCAAATGCAAGCAATTTGCTCAAACACACGCAGATTTGCGACAATTAGCGACAGAATGCCGCTGAACTGCGGCGATCAGTTGATAGGTCAAGGCTGGGCGAAAACAGGCAGTTGCAGCGCGGCGGGCAACCACTATGCTCTGAATGATAACAGGATTGGGGAGGCATGGATGCGGGAAAAACTCAAAAAGCCGCAGCGTCCGCAGGAATTGCAGGATCCGCTGAACCGCTATCTTTACCACCCGCTGGCCTGGCAACTGGCCCGCGGCTTGGCTCGCACACCGATGACGCCCAACATGGTTTCGGTGATTGGCGGCCTTTGTGTTGTTCTGGCGGCCTGGGCCTACGCCCTTCCGCAGACGTGGTTTCCGCAGAGCGCCCTGCTTGGTCTGGGGCTGCACATGGCCTGGCATGTTTTCGATGGTGCTGATGGTGATCTGGCGCGAATTACCGGCAAGGCCAGCCCGATTGGTGAAATGGTCGATGGCCTGTGCGATTACCTGAGCCATATCGTGCTCTATGCTACGCTCGGCTGGCTGCTGCACTTTTCCATGGGCAACTGGGCCTGGTTCTGGATGCTGGCGGCGGGGGTCAGCCATGCGGTTCAGGCCAACCATGTCGAAGTGCAGCGCCGCCAGTACCAGTACTGGGTCTATGGCACCCCGTGGATCAGACAGAGCCACAAGCCCGGTTCGGAGACGGCGAAGAGCGGCTTTTCCGCGCTAGTCACGCTCTACATCAACGCCGCTACATCGATGACGCCTTACGCGCTCAAAGTGGATGAGGCAGTTGTCGCAGCCGCGGGTGATCCAGCCCGCCTTGGCGCAATCCACACGGCAACCCGGGCAAAGGCCCGGCCCTTGCTGTGGTTGTGCAAGGTGCTCGGTCCCAATCCACGAGCCATCGCGTTAGGCTTTTCGATTCTGCTGGGCGGGCCCGGCTGGCATGGAGCGATTTATTACTTCGTCTTCCAGTCGGTCGTGCTCAACCTGCTGCTGGTCTGGTCAATCCACAAGCACAATAAGGCAGCGCGGCGGATTGCAGCCCGGATAGGAGCATGATCTCGACTCTGCCACACCTGCGGCTATCATGGTCGTCATGCTGACCGATCTCCTGCTGAATGACGCGCATGCAATCGCTGGTGACATCACCGCTCTGCGGCGTGCGATCCACGCCGAACCGGAACTGGGCCTGCACACGCCCAAAACCCGAGACAAAGTGCGCGCAGCGCTGGCTGACCTGCCGCTGGAATGGCGCGAAGGCCCGTCCACCACCGGCATGGTCGCCGTGCTGAAAGGCGGAGCGGGAGAGGGCAAACGAGTTCTGCTACGCGGCGATATGGACGCGCTGCCGATGCCGGAAGAGACCGGACTGCCCTTCGCCTCCTCGATCCCCGGCACCATGCACGCCTGCGGTCATGATGCCCACACCGCCATGCTGGCCGGCGCGGCGCGGCTGCTGTGCAACCGCCGCGAGAGCCTGAAGGGCGAGGTGCAATTCATGTTCCAGCCGGGTGAAGAAGGCTGGCACGGCGCGCGGTTTATGCTCGATGATGGCCTGCTTGACCCGCTGCCCGATGCCGCTTTCGCCCTGCACGTTATGCCCAATGCCCCGCACGGTCTGATCGCCGGACGAGCCGGAGCGCTGCTCGCCGCGGCTGATCAGATTGAGATCATTATCGAAGGCCGTGGCGGCCATGCCTCATTGCCGCATGAAACGCTCGATCCGGTGCCTGTCGCCTGCGAGATTGTGCTGGCGATCCAGACAATGGTGACGCGGCGGTTCAATGCCCACGATCCAGTGGTGGTAACGATCGCCGCCATCAATGCCGGGACAGCGCACAACGTGATCGCCGACCGGGTGGTGCTGAAGGGCACGATGCGCACGCTTTCAGCCCAGCACCGCACAGCCGCGCGCGAGGCCATCGAATTGCTCTGTGTCGGAATCGCCGGAGCACACGGCCTGACCGCGCAGGTTGCGGTGATGGAGGGCTTCCCGCTGACAGTCTGCGATGGCCGGGCCGTCGATTTCGGCGAAAGCGTGTCCCGTCAGCTTTTCGGGCCGCAGGGGTTCCTGCGGCTCGACGCGCCGATCATGGGGGCCGAAGATTTCGCCTATGTGCTGGAAAAGGTTCCCGGCGCGATGTTCTTCATTGGGGTTTCGCACGAAGGCGATGACTGGAAACAATGCTGCGGCATCCATTCCACCCGGATGATGCTCGATGAAAGCGTGATGCCGCATGGCGCGGCGCTGCTAGCTGCGCTGGGCGCGGGATTTCTCGAACGCGGTCTGGGCTGAAGGAGAGCAACTGGTGCTTGGCGGAATGCAGGACTGGAGTCTGGTGGTCACACAGATCGTTGACCACGCGGCCCGCGAACATGGAACCCGCGAGCTGGTGACCCGCTGGGCTGATGGCAGCGAAAGCCGGACGACTTGGGCGGGTGTTCGTCAGAGCGCACTGCGGATGACGCAGGCCTTGCGGCGCCTTGGCATCGCCAAGGGTGACAGGATTGCCACGATGGCAATGAACCATCATCGCCATTTGATTTCCTGGTACGGCGCAGTGGGCGCCGGCGGGGTGCTGCATACAATCAACCCCCGTCTGTTCGATGAACAGCTTGAATACATGGTAGGCCACGCAGAAGACCGCGTGCTGCTGTATGATGCCGTGTTCCAGCCGATAGTTGACCGCATGAAGCACCGCTGGCCGACTATCGAGCACTATATCTGTTATGACAGCGGTGCCCAGACCACGCATTTCGAGGACTGGATCGGCGGCGAAGATGGTCAAACCGACTGGACCGAATGCGACGAGCGCGATCCATGTATGCTGTGTTATACCAGCGGGACCACCGGCAACCCCAAAGGCGTGCTCTATGAGCATCGCTCGACCATGCTTCATGCTCTCACCGCTGTGCAGCCCGCGATTTTCGATTTCGACGCGCGAAGCGTTATGTTGCCTGTCGTTCCCATGTTTCATGCTGCGAGCTGGGGATTGCCTTGGGCCGGGGCCATAACCGGCGTGAAGTTCGTTTTTTCAGCGGTCAATGACCCTGCAGCGCTGTGCGAATTGATCCAGAACGAAGGCGTAACCCATGCGGCCGGCGTGCCTACTGTGTGGCTCGGCGTATTTCAGCAGCTTGATAGCGCGGGGGGAAATCTCGGAAAACTGCGCCACATCATTTGCGGCGGATCTGCCATGCCGCGAAGCATGATCGAGCGGTTCATGCGGAATGGAATCAACGTCGCCCATGCCTGGGGCATGACCGAAACCAGTCCTATTGGCACAACAGGCTGCAAACCCAGCAACTGGGATGACTTAACCTTTGACGAGCAGGTCGATGCCAAGGCGATGCAGGGACGAGTGCCCTTCGGCGTGGAACTGCGTTGCCTGGATCTGGGCGATCCTGCGATTGTGCTCCCCCGTGATGGCAAGACATCCGGCGCATTGCAGGTGCGCGGCCCTTGGGTGGTGAAACGCTATTTCAAAGCGGAGGCCGATGCCACGGTTGAGGACCAGTGGTTCGATACCGGCGATGTCGCCGTGATTCATCCTGATGGCACGCTGCAGTTGACTGATCGCACCAAGGACGTGATCAAGTCAGGCGGTGAATGGATCAGCTCGGTCGAATTGGAGAACGCCGCGATTGCCCATCCCGGGGTTGCCGAAGCTGCCGCCATCGGCATTGCCCACCCCAAATGGGACGAGCGGCCGATCCTGGTGGTGGTCAAGAAGCCGGGCGCAGAGGTTGATCCCGAGAGCTTGCGCGAAGTTCTAGCAACGCGGGTTGCGAAGTGGTGGCTGCCCGACGCAATCGAGTTCGTTGACGAGATCCCGCACACCGGCACCGGCAAAATCAGCAAGAAAGACCTGCGCGATCGGTTCCGCAATTACCGGTTGGAAGACTGACAGATCAGGCAAGCTGCGCGAGGAATCCGGCCTCGTCTTCCAGACAGCGCAGGTCGAGCAGCAATGCGCCATCGCCAATCCGTCCGATTACCGGCACCGGCAGCTTGCGCAGACGCGTTGCCAGATCATTGAGCGCCTTGCCCGATTTGCCCGCCGGACGGAGGGCCAGAGCCACGCTGGGAATCGCCGCGCTGGGCAAAGAGCCGCTGCCAGCCTGACTGTTGCAGTGGGTCGCGGCTATCGTCCACGCATCGCCCAGCCAGTCCTGCACCTTCGGCACAAGCCGCCCGGCCAGGGCCTCAAGCTCCGCCACCGGACGGGTAAGCAGGCGCAATGTCGGCAAGTCGCGGGTCAGGAAATCGGGCTTGCGATAGGCCAGCAGGGTGGCCTCCAGCGCGGCCAGCGTCATCTTGGAAACCCTAAGCGCACGCTTGAGCGGGTGTTTGCGGATCTTGGCGATCAAATCCTTGCGCCCGACGATCAGCCCGGCCTGCGGACCGCCCATCAGCTTGTCGCCGCTGAACGTCACCACATCGGCTCCGGCGCTCAGACAATCGCGGACCACAGGCTCCTTTGGCAGGCCAAGCGCAGGCAGATCGATCAGGCTCCCCGCACCGAGATCTGTGATGAACGGCAGGCCGTGGGCAAGAGCGATCGCGGCCACCTCGGCCTCACCCACATCAGCGGTAAAACCGGTTATCGTGTAATTGCTTGCGTGGACCTTCATCAACGCCGCTGTCCTGGGGCCAATAGCGCTTTCATAGTCGCGCGCGTGAGTGCGATTGGTGGTGCCGACCTCGACCAGCCGGACATTGGCCGCGCGCATCACATCAGGCACGCGAAAGGCTCCGCCGATCTCAACCAGTTCGCCGCGCGAAACCACAACCTCGCGCTTCGCTGCCAGCGCCGCCAGCGCGAGCAGTACAGCGGCGGCATTGTTGTTGACCACGGTCGCCGCCTCGGCCCCGGTCAATTCACAAAGCAGGCCTTCCACAATCGTATCGCGATCTCCCCGCCCTGCGGTGGCAAGATCAAATTCAAGCGCACATGGCGATCGCATGGCCATCGCCGCGTGTTCCACTGCGGCTTCGGATAGCAGCGCCCGGCCAAGATTGGTGTGGAGCACGGTTCCGGTGAGATTGAACACCCGGGCCAAGCGCGGTGTGGATTGCGCGGCAAGCAGCGCTGCGGCTTCGTCCAAAACCTCAGCCTCTTCCGGCCTGACGCCTGAATTCTGCGCTCGATATTCAGCCAGCACCGCCCGTACGGCATCGGTCAGCGCCGCGCGTCCATAATCATCGCAGATCGACCCAGCTTCCAGCAACCGCAGCACAGCGTCGACCGAGGGAAGCGGGCTCATCAGATGCCAATCAGAACACAACGACAGAGCGGATAGACTTGCCGGCGTGCATCAGGTCAAACGCCGTATTGATCTCTTCCAGCCCCATAACGTGAGTGATCATTGGGTCGATCTCGATCTTGCCCTGCATATACATG